>JAIBHQ010000041.1 GCA_020028595.1 Nitrospirota bacterium | reverse complement strand
TCCCTTCGGACCGATCGTGACGGCTTGCTCGATCCTGCTGCGAATATAGGGATGCCAGATGACCAGCTTGTAGGTGCCCGGCGGCACATCGGTCATGGTGAACCGGCCCTGCTCGTCCGTCTTGGCAAAGTAGGGATTGGTGACGGCCAGGCCCCAGCTCTCCATGTAGGCGTGAAAGCCGCATTGCATGACGAAGATCCGGCGGCCCTTGCTGAGATTGACCAATTGCTTCGACGGCGCGCCGGCCATGTGCTTGTGGTACATCGCGGCATCGCTGCGCTCCTTGAAGTTGCGCGGGTGCTGCGGATTCATCGGCAGTGGCACGTTGAACAGAACCCGTGGGCCGAGATTCGACGTTTCGTAGGCCTGAAGGTCATGCATGACGGGGTCCATGTTGACCACCGTCACCGATTGATCGTCCCGCACGACGGTCGTGAACGGGACGAAGAGGCAATCTTTCGCTTCGATTTGCGGCAGGCCCTCTTCGGCGAAGGGTTTGCCCTTGTCGATCCCTTCCAGGTAGACCACCACATCGCGAAACTCGCCCGTCGGCCCGACCTGGAACGGTTGCAGAATGCGCCAGCCCTGCCCGTCGGAAATGCGGCCGCAGTACAGCGGGTCCGGCATGATGGTGAGGTTGTAGCCCTTCGGCTTGGGCACCTTGCCGGTGAGCGTCACGGTGCCGGTGAGCGTCCCGCCGTCCGTCACCGTGACTTCCTCGTAGGCGGATACGGGCGCCGCGCAGGACAACAGCAGGGCCAACGCCATCGTAAGAATGGTTCGTCGATTCATGATTCCGGCCTCCTCCTGGATGACGAAGGTTGAGGTTGAAAAAATCTTCGCTCCTCACTCAACCTTAACCTAAACCTCAGCCTGTATGAAAGAGAACGGGGAAGCCACATCGACATGCGGCTTCCCCGTTCGCATTACACCACGCCCGCGCTTACTTCAACGCGGCGGGAATGGCTTTCGGCTCAGGCGACGCGTCCGCCCTCCGGTTCTTGCCGGTGGCGTCGCTCAGCGAGAGAATCCGCTGATCGTCAGCCGGCAGCACTCGGAGATAGCCCCACTGTCCGGCCTGGACATAATTCAGCCGGGCATTGGCCCAGACGTAATCCCCAGGCAGCCGGTACGGACCGCCCGCACCCTGACGGAGGAACACATCCAGCGTCTCCGAACCGGCAAACTCCACCACGCTGATCATGTCGGCGCCCGGCATGTAGGGCTCGATCGGCCACTCATGGCCTTCGACCTGGAACATGCCGTTCTGTTCGCTGTTGGCGCCGATCACGTGGATCCGCACCGGATCGCCCGCATGCGCCTCGATCAGCGGCGTGACAGGATCTTCGGGCTTGTCCACTTTGCACGGCTGGAAGATTTTATCCAGCGTGCAGCCCTGCTCTTCGCGGTACTTCTCCGGTTCCGCCCGGTAGTTGACCGAGGTCAGGCCCGCCACGTTCTGCACGTAGGGCATGAAACTCGTCCCGATGATGTTGTCCTCGTCCTGGAAGAAGAGGGCCACATCCCGGTAGTTCCGCTTGCCGGCGTTCTCCGGCAGGCTGCGGTCAATGATCACGTCCGCCCGCCAGCTGTTCTTCTCGGAGATGTCCTGGCCGGTCACCGGATCGCGATACTGCGAACCGCGCGGCCCGACGACCACCGCACCGTACAACCCGTTGCGCGGGTTCGACACGATATCTCCACCGTCCCACACCAGCGACGTCGTCTCCTTGTTGTCCGGATGCGCGTAGAAGGTGTAGGTGCGGCTCCCACCCGGGGCGATGGTCTGATCGCCCGGATTGTTGCCGACGTTCAGGCCCTGCGAATCCCTCGGATCGAAGGCCAGGCCCGGCGCGAAGAACGACGCCCGGCTCGCCTTCATCTTGTTCTTCAGATTGACCTTGACGCAGTCGCCAATGTTCACGTGCAAGGTCAGCGGGTTGGGCATCACGGTGCCCGCCGCTCTCGCCGCCTCGTCTTCGAGCATGAAGATTTTGCCCTCCGGCATGGCCAGTTCGATCTTCCGCTCGAAGTCCACCTCGATGGCGTCCGGCGTCTTCGGATTCAGCTTCAACGGGCGATCCACCGACACCACGCTGAAGTTCTTCACCGGCGCATCGGATGGACACACCGACTTCGGCACCGACGGAATCCCGAGGGGATTGGTCCCCCTCGGAAGCGGCTGCAGATCCGTCACCGGCTTGTCCAGCACGCGCAGGATACCCCATCCACCTTCGGCGAAGTGCGAACTCCGGCCGTTGAAGTGAATGTAGTCGCCCGGCATGCCCTGGAATCCGCCCGCCTTCGACACCAGATCGTACCGCTCGGCGATCCCGACGTGGATCGAATTTTTGCGGTTGGCGTCTGCCGCGTACCGTTCCGTCAGGAACGTGTGGCCCGAAATGGTCCAGACATGCGATTCGTTCATGAGCTGGTGCAGCAGCCGGAAGACGACCGTGTCCCCGACATAGGCACTCAGCAGAGGCGTATCCGGATCGCCGTGTATGGCGCTGTTGAACAGCTTGGACGTATCCGGATTGTTGGCCAGGCGCTGCGCGAAGGGTTCGGCGCGGAAATTGAAGCCGCTCCCCGTCGTGTGCGTCCCGCCGTTGATGTACTTGTTCGGCGCCATCATGATCTTCTCGGGCATCTGGAAGGACACGGTCTTCCCGGCCTCCAGCGCCACCTCGACCGGCTGTCCGGGCGGGTTCCCCGCCTGGATCACGTTCACGGTATGAGGCACCGTGTCATGGATGGACACCATCAGTTCGCGGAAGCTGCCGCTGACACCGGCCCCGACCGGCTCGTTGCCGTGGATGTCCGCGATCGGACCGCTGTAGACGAGCTTGCCGTTTTTCGGATCGTGATAGGTGGATCCGAAGGGCTCCACGAGCGTCACGCCGAACCCGCCGTGGGGCCAGGTCGTCGCGCCGAACGCATGATCGTGCCAGAACACGGTCCCGTAGTCCGCATCCACCCAATAGCGATAGCGGACGAATTCCGGCGTGACGATGTCACCGGCCGGATGGTTGTTCTTGAGCGCCGTGAAGAAGGAGATGGTATTGCCCTTGATCTCCTTGATCCGGACGACTTCGGAGCAGCTCCGGTCACGTTTCAACGACGCTGCCGCATCGGTACCGGGCTCGAGACAGTCCGCCCCGATCAGCAACTCCGTGTTGGGGTGATAGGCCGTCGCTCCCTCCGCCATCTTGATCGTGATGGAACGGGCCCCTTTCTTCGCCGCTTCGGTCAGCTTGCTGTTCATGGGAACCGGCAAGCCGGCCTTCTTCGGCTTGGAGAACATCGTGAACGGACGCACCGACATCTCCCACTCGAACGCCGAGATCACGCCGTCTGAATTCCCGGTATCGAACTGGAAGAAATGGGGGTGAATGTTGATCTTCGACGACTGGAAATTGGTGAAGTCGTCGTCGTCCCACTCGCTCGTCAGGATCGTATCCACGCAGTCATACACGTTGGCGCGCAGGACCGCCGGATACTTCAGGTCGTCGTTGGCCCTCGTCAAACTCTCCTCCTCGTGGTGGACGTAGATCAAACCGTCCTTGTCCACGATCGGCGCCTCCTTCCCCTGCTTCTTGGCCAGGGTGATGGGCAGCCGGATGAAGTGGAGGTTGTTGAGCTTGGGCACGTTGGCGTTGTCCGGACACAGGCTCCAGCGTCCCTGCTCGCCGGGCTTGGCCGGTTCGCTGGTCCGCTCGCCGTTTTCGTCCTGGTGGATCGGCTCCAGCCAGGGCGCGCCGCTGTGGTTCGCCGAGAACGGCACGCGCTTCCCGAAGTGCGGCCTCAACACCGGCCAGGATATCTTGCCCGTCGTCGGGTCGAAGAGAATCGCCGGCCTGGTGCCGTCATCCCACTTGGCGGCCGCGGGATACTTGGGATACTTCGCGGTGCTTTCCCGCTCCCCCTTCGCCACGTTGCCATCCCATTTCCAGTCCCACACGGTGGCGTCATAGGCCATGATCTGGCCTTTCTCGTCATCCTTGTGGCCCGGCTTGCCCATGGCCGGCAGGTACATTTCGACCCAGTCCGTGACGTTCACGACGACCGGATTGGACTTCCAGTTTGTCTTCTGTCCCTTGTCCACGATCTTGAACGACTTGCCGAACCAATCGATCGTCTTGCCGATCAGCTTGTCGGAGCCGACACCCAGCTTGATCCGTCCCTGGCGATCGGGCAGTTCCCGCATGTCCGGCATGGTGTCCGTCCGCAGGGCGCCTACTTGCAGGGTGTTGTAGACACGAGCGTATCCCCACATCCCCGCCACATAGTGATGCGCCACGTGACAGTGGAACAGGAAGTCGCCGGCGAGGTGCTGGCACCCGCCGCCGCCGCATTCAGGCTCCAGATCGAGCGCTTCGGACGGCCCGATCACTTCCACGTCCACCCGATCCGACTTCGTCCTGATGATCGGATACTTGACCGGTCCATCCTTGCCGGCTGCCCACAGCATATTGGGCTCCGTGCCGGGGCTGCGCTGCCAGCGGATCGTACCGCTGTGCGGGTGGTGCGAATGGAACACTTCGGATCCGCCATGGACCAGCCGATACTTGACCGGATCGCCCAGGTAGGCTCGCGGAATCGTCGTCGGCGGCTCGCCGAACGTATAGGCGCTGTAGGCCAGCGACTCATCCTCGAAGCCGAAGTACTCGTGCTGCAGATGCATCTCATCGATGCCGAACGGCTCACTGCGATAATTCAGCGCCCGCCCGCCGGGACGATAGGCGTCCGTCAGGGGATCGCGCTGGGGCAGGAAGTCGCCCTTCTTGTTGACCGGCCGGAAGGCTTCATCGCCGATTTCGTGATAGAAGATCACGAACTCGCGGAAATCCGGTCCCGAGCCGTTGTCGATCATCGCCTGCCAGCCGCTCTTCATATCCGCGGCGTGGCCCGTGCCGAGAGGATCGAGATACTTCGATCCCTGCGGCTCGACGATCAGGGCACCGAACAGACCCATCACCGTCAACTCGCGCGCATGGCTGTATGAATGGAACCGCCGAACCCCTTCCTGGGTCTTCGGATGGATGTACCATTCCATTTCCACGCTCTTGCCCGGCGCCACCACGGTGTCCTGGTTGGTCGTCGTCGCGGCTTTGCCGGTGGCTGAAACGATCATGCTCCCGCCGTTGATGTGCAGACTCCCGCTTTCACTGTCCATCTGGTTGCGCAGAGTGATTTTCAGGCAGTCGCCCTGGTTCGCCCGAATAGCCAATGGCTGAATATAATCGCCCTGCAATCCGGTGGTCACCGAACCCGCATCAAACCCTTCTTTTTCACGCGCCGCCTTGTTCTGGGCTTCCTCGGCCCGCACCTTGTCCACGTTCTCGCTCAGGACATACATGTAGCCGGGGTAGTAATCCTGCCACCGGTTCAAGGTGATTTCGGCGTTGATCATCGAGATATCGTACTTCTTGGTGGGCACGGCAGCCGGGCACTTCGCGCCGTTCGGGCCGGCGAGGTCGGTTTGCGGATCCACGGCGAGCAAAAAGCTCGATCCATCCTGCCCCATATACTGGTGCATCGTGGACATGCCGTTGTAGGCACCCGAGGTCATCTGTGCCTGGGCGTCCTGCTGGGCCTGCTCTTCGAGCTTCCGCATGAGCCGGTGATGTTGCAGCTCGATCTTCTCGGAACGCTCGCCGCGTCCTTCGATGGCATCCTCGACGATGGTCTGGCCCTTCAACTGTTGCTGCCAGCCGATCGGGGTCGCTTTGGGCGAGACGACATGTCCCTCATGCTGGCTCTCGGCCGCAAACACAGCCGGTGATCCCACCAGGCTGCCCGCCAGCGCGAGAACTGGCAGCGCGCGATATGCGCTCTGCCGGAATAATTGACTCAACGCGTTCATGATATGGCCTCCCTGTAACTGATTGAGTGAATGGTTCATAACAAATAAAGACGATACAACCGCCCCTGCTCTCAATCCGACCCGACCTAGGCCGGCCTGCGTCCTGCTCGTAATTCTCTCTTCCATATTTAAGAACCGGCGAAGGGTCCTCCGTGAGGAGGGGTCTGGGGCAAGTCGGAGGCCGGTCCAAGCTACACCCCACCCTTCACCGGCAGGACTGCTACCGCAACAGTTGTGCCGGACTTCTCCCGCACAGACCGGAATTGAAATTTCGCTGGCAGTAACGTCGCTTAGAAGAGATTCAGAGTTGCGTGACGCCGGTCGTTCTTTCCGAAAATTCCACAGTCATAGACATCGCAGAGAAAACTAAAAAATAAGCTTCAACAATTTCAATGAGATGGAGTGTCTATTTCGTTGGACGCTGATTATGGAAAACTGTAGCAAGATGGGACAAGATGCCGTTATGAAGACCCTTCCGGACAAGGTTGCAGGCGGAGCGACTCTCCCGCGCGCCGGGCAAGCTCCTCCATCGCCCGCGTGAGATTGGCCTCCAGTTGGATCTCTTTTTTCTTCCGCTCCGGTTCCGGGTACATCTCAAGATATTTGTGGCCCAGCAGGGCAAACTCACGGACGTTCCAGATCTGTTGCTCGCACCCCGTCAGTTGCCAGGCCTCCACATCGACCAGCACAGGTCGGAAGGCCCATCCGAACGCATAGAAGCCTCCGGTCCAGATCGGCAGGTCGGTCAGGATGTCAAAGCCGAGATAACTTCCCATGGCCACTGGATTTCCACCGGTAACCGCGCCCACGACGGCCAGCTGCGAGGAGGCGGTTACGGCCCAGCCGGTCAGCCAGTACCGGAGCGGCAGTTGTCCGTAGCCGAGAATTCTTCCGTACAGCACGATATCCGCACCGGCCACCCGTCCCATCGCGCGCAATGCGTCGAGGGACATCGGTGCATCAGGAGGAATCACGTCCGTCTCGATCCGTTTCGCCTCGTGCAGCGACGTCACGGCAAAGCCGTCCTGCCGGCTGAGGTGATCTGTCAACAGCCGTTGCGCCTTGAGTGTCACGTCCGCAACGAGCCGTTGCCGGATTTCCGGTTCGTCCTCGGATGACGGCGGCTCCGTGAATGAATGGATTTTGTCGCTGTGCGAGATGGCCAC
>JAIBHQ010000225.1 GCA_020028595.1 Nitrospirota bacterium | reverse complement strand
TCGGCCTTTTCCGCGATCTCGGCGAGGATCGTGACTTTGGTGGGGTTCACTTCGGCGTAGCCCCAGAGGACCGCCATGTAGGACCACGTGTCGCCGATCTTGTACTGGAGCTCGCCGATCTTGAGCATAGAGATAAACGGTGCGTGGCCAGGCAGGACGCCGAACTCGCCTTCCGAACCGGGCGCAATGACTTCATCCACCTGCTTGCTTAACAACAGGTGTTCGGGCGTGACGACTTCTAGAAGGATTTTACCAGCCATGTTCAGTCCAACAATCTGGCTATGGGCGATTGGCTATAGGCGATGGGGCTGCCCAATCTCTTTCCCATAGCCCATTGCCTCTCGCCTATTGCCTATTATCGTTTCACACCCAACTTTTCGGCTTTCGCAATGACTTCTTCAATCGGCCCCACCATATAGAACGCCTGCTCGGGCAGATCGTCGTACTTGCCCTCAATGATTTCCTTGAAGCTGCGAACCGTGTCCTTCAGCTTCACGTATTTGCCCGGCGAGCCGGTAAACGCTTCGGCGACGTGAAACGGCTGCGAGAGGAACCGCTGAATCTTGCGCGCGCGCGATACCGCCAGCTTGTCGTCTTCGGACAATTCATCCATGCCGAGAATCGCGATGATATCCTGCAGGTCCTTGTAACGCTGCAGCACGGACTGCACGCCGCGCGCGACCTTGTAGTGTTCTTCACCCACGACCTGCGGATCCAGAATTCTGGAGGTGGAGTCCAGCGGGTCCACAGCCGGATAGATGCCCAGCTCGGCCAGTTGGCGCGACAACACGGTCGTCGCGTCCAAGTGCGCAAAGGCCGTCGCCGGAGCCGGGTCGGTCAGGTCGTCGGCCGGCACGTAGATCGCCTGCACCGACGTAATCGAGCCCCGCTTGGTCGACGTGATCCGTTCTTGCAGCGTGCCCATCTCAGTGCTGAGAGTCGGCTGATAACCGACGGCTGACGGCATGCGGCCCAGCAAGGCGGACACTTCGGAGCCGGCCTGTGTAAACCGGAAGATATTGTCGATGAAGAGCAAGACGTCCTGTTTTTCTTCGTCGCGGAAATATTCCGCCACGGCCAGCCCGGTGAGCGCCACGCGCAGGCGCGCGCCCGGGGGTTCGTTCATCTGGCCGTACACCAGTGCCGCCTTGGACTTGGTGAAATCCTTGGGATCGATGACCTTGGATTCCCGCATTTCGTGCCAGAGGTCGTTGCCCTCGCGGGTCCGTTCGCCCACGCCCGCGAACACCGAGAAGCCGCCGTGATGGAGCGCGATGTTGTTGATCAGCTCCATGATGATGACGGTCTTGCCCACGCCGGCGCCGCCGAAGAGGCCGACCTTGCCGCCCTTTGAATAGGGCTCCAGCAAATCCACGACCTTGATGCCGGTTTCCAGCACCTCGGTCTTGGTTTCCTGTTCGTCCAGCGAGGGCGCCGGGCGGTGGATCGGATACTTCTTTTTCGCGTTGAGCGGCCCCATCTCATCCACCGGCTCGCCGAGCACGTTGATCAAGCGGCCCAGTGTTTCGCGTCCGACCGGCACGGAAATCGGTGCGCCGGTGTCCTTGACGGCCATCCCGCGGACAAGCCCGTCGGTGGAGGTCATCGCGACCGCGCGCACGCGATTTTCCCCCAGGTGCTGGGCGACCTCGAGGGTCAGCTTGATCTCCGGGCGGCCGGCTTTCTTGTCCTCCGGTTCTTCGACCCGTATGGCGTTATAGATGTTGGGCAGGTGGCCGGGAGGAAACTCCGCGTCGATGACCGGCCCGATGATCTGGAGAACTTTTCCTGTTGTGCTCATATCGCTCCTCTTAGTCGCGAGTTATCAGTTCTTAGTTTTGAGTTTTTAGTTTCTTGAAAATCAACACTCACAACTCAAAATTCAAAACCTTCTTATTTGATCGCTTCTGCGCCGCCCACAATGTCCATCAATTCCTTTGTGATCGCGGACTGTCGTGTCTTGTTGTAATAGAGCGTCACTTTCTTGATCAGCTCGCCGGCGTTGCGCGTGGCGCCATCCATTGCGGCCATCCGCGCGGCCTGCTCGGCGGCTGACGATTCCAGGAGGATCCGAAACGCCTGTGCCTGCAGGTGTTTCGTCAGCAGAGGGTCCAGCAGTTCGCGCTCGTCGGGCTCATAGATGTAGCTGCCGCCCAATGCCTCATGGGGTTGTCCGTTCTCCTCGAGTGATTCGATGGGAAAGAGCTTCTCCACAATCACCCGCTGCTGGAGAGCCGACTTGAACTCGTTATAGATGATGTGGGCTTCGTCGAACTTGCCGCTCGTATACTGCTCATAGGCAGTCTGCGCAATCTCCATTCCGTGCTCGTAGGACAATCGGTCAAAGATGTCCACGTAGGGCTCATGCGTCGTCCAGTGCCGGCGCTTGAAAAAGTCGCGCCCCTTGCGCCCGACCAGGCCGACCTCCACTTTGACGCCGCGCGCTTCATACTCGCGGATGAACTCCAGCGCGCGGCGGACTATATTGGCGTTGAAAGCTCCGCACAGCCCCCGGTCGCTGGTGACGACGACGACTCGGACGACCTTGGTCGGACGTTTCTGAAGGAGCGGGTGCAGGTCCCGGTTCACCCGGCGGCTGAGGTTGGCCACCACGTCGCGCATCT
>JAIBHQ010000224.1 GCA_020028595.1 Nitrospirota bacterium | reverse complement strand
TGGGGACAGGGGATCGATCCGATCGAGCCGGCAGGCCGGAAGGTTTTTCCCTCGCCGACTATCGAGTCGCTTCAGCCGACATTGACGTGGGAAGCGGCCAATCCCGGGGAGATGCCGGACCCGCGCTATCATCTCGTCGTCTTCCGGCTGGAAGGATTTCCAGCCCATGAGGTGATCGTGTACAGCAAGCGGGACCTTACGGGAGCGTCTCATACGCTGGACCAACCGCTCCTGCCGAACACGCGCTACCACTGGCGCGTCGGCGTCACCTACTCCAACGGGAAGGAAACGCGCACGGAATGGAACGGCTATCGCGCCTTCTACTTCCTCCCTATCCCGTATATCTGGTTCTTCGGGTTCACCTCCGGAACCTATTCCTTCGATACCCCGGCCTGAGTGATGACGCGAAAACACATCTGGCTTAATCTCGGTGGATTGATCGCGCTGATCGGCCTGCTCGGTCTGTTTTATTGGACGTCCACCGGCACGCGGGCGGTGCCGGCCCTGACTGAGTCGCTTAAGGAGAAAGACTCGAAAGTCCGGGTTGCCGCCGCACAGGCACTGGCGGAGATCGGCCCTGCAGCCAACGCCGCAGTGCCTGCTCTCCTCGACCAGGCACTCCACGACCCGGTCCTCTATGCCGGCACGACCGCCGCCGGTGCGCTACGAACGATTGACCTGGTCGCCGCCCGGAAGGTGATGACGGCGTATCTGCCGGCGCTGAATGATGCTGACGTGCAGGCGCGGCGGAAAGCCTGCGCGATGCTGGGCAGCCTGGGTCCCGTGGCCAAGCCGGCCGCGCCCGCTCTCATTGTCGCTCTCAGCGATGTGGACGCGACGATTCGAATGCACGCCGTCGGCGCGCTGGGGGAAATCGGCATTCCGGCTTCGCTCGTGATTCCCGCACTGACGAAGGCGCTGCACGACAAGGCGCAGCCGGTCCGCCACCGGGCGCTCTCGCAATTCGCGTTTTCGATTCCGCCGACCGAGTCGGTCCTGCCGCACCTGAAGGAATTGACTGAAGACAGGGACCTGAGCGTCGCCATACTTGCCAAATCCGCGCTGAACAGCCCGCACCGTCAGACAAAAGACAGGGCCTCCGTATACGTCACGACACTGCAGATGGGCCGCGGCGCCAACGATTACGCGCTCCATAAGTTGGCGCAGCTCGGCCCCGAGGCGGCCGGCGCGGTGCCGGTGGTGATTCCCATTCTGAAAGACGGGCGTCCCTTGCACCGGTATCTGGCCGCCGAAGTGCTGGGCGCGATCGGTCCAGGCGCCAAAGACGCTGTGCCGGCGCTGACCGCCGCGTTGCAGGATGAGGATGCCGTCGTGCGCGAAAGCGTGGCCGAAGCGCTGCGGGCAATCACCACAGCCGACACGTCTCCCAGGACCACGGCTCCGAAATGACGACGAACAACAGCAAAAAACTGATCTGGCTCACCGTGACGCTTTTTTGGGGCTGCGTCGTCTTCGGCCTGACCCTGCCTGGAATCGTCATGATCGTACACGACGCCTCTCGCCGCCACGGCGGATTTCCCGAGGCCTGGCTGGACTTTCGCCTGCACCTCTTCGCGGGGGGATACAATTTTTTCCTGATCAGCGTCCTCAACGCCCTGCCTTTCGTCCTGCTGGCCATCTTCATCCTCTTCCATCTCGGCACCGCCACGGCAAAGGAGCCGGTGATCGTCTCGCGCCGCCTGTCCGGCGTCGCCGGCGCGCTTGTTATTGCGGTGGGACTGAGCGCCTGGGCTCACATCGGAACAATTCTCCACCCCGACGCCCAGGGCGCGCTGGTCTATTTTTTTCTCCCGATCTATTTGATGGGGCTGATCCCGCTGGGCTATGCTGTAGGAAGATTGGCCGGTCATTTTCTTTTCAAGCGACCGGCTTCACCGATTTGATACGCGCATGAGCACGACACAGATTAAACAGGTTCTGACCATCGCCGGCTCTGATTCCGGCGGCGGCGCCGGCATCCAGGCGGACATCAAGGCGATGTCGGCCAACGGCGTCTTTGCCATGTCCGCCATCACGGCCATCACGGCGCAGAACACCGAAGAAGTCACGGACGTCTTCGAGCTGCCGGCATCCATCATCGCGGCACAGATCGACGCCGTCTTCAACGACTTCGACGTGGCGGCGGTCAAGACCGGCATGCTCTCCTCCGCCGAGATCGTCCGTGTCGTGGCCAAACTGCTGACACCGCAAAAGATATCGAACCTGATCGTGGACCCCGTCATGCAATCCAAAAGCGGCCACGCGCTCCTGAAGCCGGATGCGGTGGACGCCCTGCGCACCGAGTTGATTCCCCTGGCGCTGGTGATCACCCCGAACATCCACGAAGCCCAGCACCTGTCCGGCATGGAGATCAAGTCCCTGGCCGACGCGCGCCAGGCGGCGAAGATCCTCCACAAGCTGGGATGCCGGAACGTGCTGATCAAAGGAGGGCATTTACTTGCCGAACGAGGGACGGACCTGCTATACGATGGACGCTTCTTCAACATCTATAAAGGGGACTTCATCGACACGCCCCATACCCACGGCACCGGCTGCACCTTCGCGTCGGCCATCGCGGCACAGGTGGCGCGCGGGAATGCGCTGCCGGAAGCGGTGCGGGCGGCCAAG
>JAIBHQ010000040.1 GCA_020028595.1 Nitrospirota bacterium | reverse complement strand
GATCGTCTATGGCTTCCTGCTCAGCCTGACGATGACGACGCTCTCGTCTATTTTCCACGCCGCGGTCTATCACTACGCCCGCACCGGCGCCATCCCGCAGGGCTTCGACCCCACGCTCCTCCAATCCGCCTTCGTCCGGAAGTAGCGCGTTCCGACTTGCTCTCCCTCGGCATCAATGGAGGTGACTGATCATGGCAACATCCCGAATGGCTCACCACATCATTGGACCGTTTGCCCGGTTTTCACGATGGTCGTCGAATGCCATGGGACACCCCCAGGCTTTTGGCAGCGCCGTGTTCGTGGTCCTGGCCTGGGGGCTGACCGGCCCCATCTTCGCCTTCAGCGACACCTGGCAACTGGCCATCAATACCGGCACGACCATCGTGACTTTTCTCATGGTCTTCCTGATTCAGAACACGCAAAACCGGGATAACGCCGCCGCCCAGCTCAAGCTCGATGAGCTCATTCGCTCCACGAAAGGAGCCCATAATGCCCTGCTCGACCTGGAGGAGCTCACGCAGGAAGACCTGGAGCAGTTCAGGACCTTATATGAGAAACTGGCGGAGAGAGCCCGGCGCGATATCCTAAGCGGCTTGAAAGATACCGGCACGCCGGAAGTGGCGTCTCGCTGAATGGCCCACCGGGCTCATCCAAACCGCTTTCGTGAAAACGCAGGAGACGACCATGATTTACCTTTATCGCCTTCACGGTGAGGAGAAAACAGGCTCCCAGCACATCTTCCCTTGCCTCTCCTAATCACGCTGCCCTTTCCTTGACGGTTCGGATTCGGAAGTGTATAAGCACGGCCACGAACTCTTCCCATATCCTGCTCTATGTTCGTAGACGAAGGCCCTCAATGGGATACCATTCTCCCCAAGGTTTTCTTGGTCGGGCTTGTGCTCGGTCTTATGATCGTCTTCGTACTGCGAGGCGTTCGATGGTCAGTGCGAACGTTACCACGAGCGTTGCAGAACATTGCCCAGCGGGCCCGCACCGTCCGGGCAGAGACGATACAGCAGCCTGTCAGACGTCCCCAATCTTTCACTGACGACATGATCGATAAGCAACTCATCGACCGCTGGCTTGCGAGCGGCACCATCACGCAAGCGCAGGCCGGCACAATGCTGGCCGACCTTGCGGCGGACAAGACCGAGCGCAGCTCGAACAAACTCGTCGTCGCCATCTCCACCATTGGCTCGTTGTCCATCGGCATCAGCGCCATCCTGTTTGTCGCCGCCAACTGGGCTGCCTTGTCGAATGGGATGAAAGTGTTCATCCTCATGGGAAGCACCATGGGCGCGCACTTTGCCGGCTATAAGCTGCAATACGAGAGCCAGACCTTTCCGAAAGTCGGCGCCTCGCTGATCTTTCTCGGAGCATTGCTGTTCGGCGCAACCGTGTTTTTGGTCGCCCAAATCTACAATGTCAATGCCAACAACCACACGCTGGTGCTTATCTGGCTCGTCGGGGTCCTGCCGCTCGTCTACGCGTTTTCGTCCTCGCCGATCGCCGGCTTGTCGGCGTTCCTGTTCTATCTCTGGATCGGGCTGTATATCTTTCGGGGGCTCGAGTCCACCCGCGCATTTGCCGATGTGGCGCGGTGGCCGATCCTATACCTGGTGTCGGGCGTGCTGCTCTTCGCCATCGGCACGTGGCACTACGTCTCGGAACGTCTTGCCGACGTCGCGCGCACCTATCGCCTGGCGGGCATCAAAGTGGCCATGCTTTCGCTCTTCGTGCTGACGTTCAAATGGTTTTTCAAGCTCAGCCCAAACACAGAAACCTCGGACCAGTTCACCGGCGGGCTCCTCATTTTTTCCGTGCTGGCGTTGTTTCTCGCTTTGGGCGCGCTGTATGCGAACCCGACCAAATCGAGCACCAACACGCTGGAGCATGGCCTCTGTCTGGGCTTGGTCGTGGCGGCCCTGACGGTGTTCTGGGTCAAGACTCCCCCGGACCTTACCGCGATCCTGTTTAACCTCATTGTCATCGGACTGATTTTCGTCCTGCTCTACGTGGGCTACAATCGGGAAGACATGAAACTGGTCAATATCGGCATGTCCTGGCTCGGAGTGCTGGTCCTCGTGCGCTATTTCGACTTCTTCTGGGAACTGCTCCCACGCTCCCTCTTCTTTCTCGCCGGCGGCCTCATTCTGGTCTTCGGCGGCATGGCGCTGGAGAAGAAGCGGCGTGAGCTCAGGACCCAATTCAGCGCACAGCCGGCCGCCTAGCCATGCCCTCCAAAAAAATCTTCCTGCTGCTGGGCGCCTTCTGGCTGCTGATCATCGGCGGCTTCATCGCGAGCAAGGAATTCACGCTGCGCACGGGGCAGGAGGTGTTGCTGAAGACGGTCCCCGTCGACCCGCGCGACCTGTTCCGCGGCGACTATGTGATCCTGCGTTACGAGATTGGCACGTTGGATCTCAAGACGATTCCGGGCGGTAACCAAACGTTCAAACCGAGAGATGCCGTCTACGTCACCCTGGCTGTCGGGGGGAAGTACGCGGCCGCCTCTTCGGTCTCCGCCGTGCCACCTGCCGGCGGGCTGTTCTTGAAGGGCACGGTCAAGGACACGCACAGCAGCCGCATGACCGTCGAGTACGGGATCGAAAGTTACTTTGTCCCGGAAGGCAAAGGCCGCGTCATTGAGCGACAACTCGGGCGGACGGTGGACGTCAAGGCCGCGGTGGATACGTCCGGTACCGCCGTGATCCGCTCACTGCTGCTGGACGGGAAGGAAGTTTCGTTCTCGAACTGACACCGGCCACGCCCACAAGGACGGTGGCGGGATTTGAAGTGGTGCCTGGATCAGGGGAGGTGTCGGTTGGCACCTCCCCTGATCGACACGCCTGCTATTTCTTTACTATCTCCAGCAACTCGACCTCGAACACCAGCGTCGCGCCCGGTTTGATCTTGGGCGGCGCGCCCCGATCGCCGTATGCCAGAGAGGCCGGGCAGATCAGCCGGCTCTTGCCTCCGACTTTGATCTGCTGCACGCCATCGGTCCAGCACGGAATCACCCGATTCAGCCCGAACGTCGCCGGCTCTCCCCGCTGCACGGAGCTGTCGAAGACCGTGCCATCGGTCAGCGTCCCGTGATAGTGCACCTTGACCGTATCCGTCCCCTTCGGCGAGGCGCCCCTGCCCTCGTTCAGCGTCTGGATCACGATGCCGGATGCGGTTTTGGTGGCGCCCTTTTCGGTTTCCGCCTTGACCAGAAACGCCTCTCCAGCCTTTTTCTCTTTTTCCGCCAGCACCGCCACCCGTGCCTGCTGGAGTTGCTGCACCTTCGGCATGAAGGCCTGGACCTCCACCTTGGGCTTCCGGTTGAGCACACCGTCCGTCATGCCGGCTTTCACGAATTCCAGCTCGGACTCGCTCAAGCTGAATACCGTGAGCGACTGGCTGATCGCGACGCCCAGGGCATAGAGGGTTTTCTGATCCTCAGTGGTCGGCTCCGGCGAACAGGCGGAGGTCACCGAGAGAGCGAGGCACAGGAATACCGGGAGGCCAATTGCAACAATACGCATGACGTTCCTTTCGTGTGAGTATGGTACCGGTGGACCCCGCGATGCCTGCTCAGCCCTGTGCGGGAAACGATGGAGGGATGAACCCTGAGTGGTTGTTCAACGGTGCGCCGATCACGCAATCGGCGTGCGATTGATGAACGCCTGCCACTGACGTTCCTGCTGCTCAGGCGAAGCCGCCTCGTGCTCGTTGCAATCGATACGGATCAGCCGGTCGCCGAAATCCGCGTTCACCAGCGCGCAATGATAGGGCCGTTCGGAGTCCTGATTGACATAGGGCCGGAAGTGCGTGCAGGTGACGCACATTCTGGCGACGGGAATCTCGCCCCGATCCTGGATGGACTTGATCAGCTTGACGAGCGTACGGAGCAGGCTTTCCTGTTCTTCAACCGGCAGCAGTTCAGCGGCCCAGAGCAGAAAGTCCGGCCAGCCCTGGACCTGCTCGGCCCGGCGCCGGCCCCTGGTGGTCAGCAGGACCGTGAAGACCCGCCCATCCGCCTCGGTGCGAAACTTCCGGAGCAACCCCCGCTTGACCAATACGGCAATCACGTCGGATGCCGTGGGCATGGTGACCCCAAGCATGTTGGTAATGTCCGACACCGTGGCGCCGTGCGTGGACCGTTGCCGCAAAAAAGCCAGGATTTGAGCCTGCAGGGGACTGATGCGGCGGTGCGCTGCATCACGCCAGAGACGGCGTTTCAGTGAGACGCTGACTTTGCTCAAGGCCGATGCCAGACGGTGCGGCAACGGGTCGGTCGTCTTTTCAAGCAGATTTTTCTCCACGATCGACTCCTTGTTTTTAGGGCTGCGAACAAGATGCGGTCCCTACTGTACCCTATTCAGCTCCTACCGTAAACCCCTCATCTTTCAAGGTCTTTGACCTTGACTTGCCGCAATGCAGCAGATAAGTTAAGCCCTCTTTTCGTAGGCCGAAAGGACCTATGACAACCACTGTTTACAAGGCCGGCGTCATCCCCATCGGCCATCCTGATCTTGTCGCCGAAATCATTTCGGAAATCCGTGCGTCCGGCCCGATGACCTTCGCGCGCTTCATGGAGCGGGCCCTCTACCACCCGAAGTTCGGCTACTACACGCGCGCCACGAAATCGGAGGAGCGCATCGGCCCAGGTCGAGTCTGCGAAGACCGTATAGGCTGGGACGGCGACTATTACACCAGCTTCGACGTCCATCCGATCCTCGCACAGACGCTGGCACGGCAAATCCGCCAGGTTGATGAAGGGCTCGGCTCGCCTGATACCTTCACCGTGATCGAGATGGGGCCCGGCAAGGGCCTGTTGGCGCGCGATTTTCTCGCCGCCTGTGAGAAAGACTCCCCGACCCTCTTTGCCCGCCTGCAGTACCGGTTGATCGAGCGCAGCCCGATGATGATTGCGGAGCAGCGGCGTGCGCTTGCTCCGTGGGTGGCTGCCGGCAAGGTGTCCTGGCTGAACGGCCTCAGTGAACTGGTTGATGGCAGCCTGACCGGCGTGCTGCTGTCGAACGAACTGGTGGACGCGTTCCCGGTCCATCGCGTCAGGATTGTGCAGGGCGAGCCGAAGGAACTGTACGTGGCCGATGCAGACGGCCGTTTCGTCGAACAGACCGGACCGCTGTCAACACCGGCGCTGGCGCAATATCTGGCGCGCCTGGCCGCGATGGACATCACGCTGCCGGAGGGCTACACGACGGAGATCAACCTGGACGCGATGGCCTGGATGAAAGAGGTCGCGCGGGTCATGGAACGCGGCATCGTCCTCACGATCGACTACGGCCACACGGCGCAGGACCTCTACGGCCCGGATCGCGCACGCGGAACCCTGCTCTGCTACTGGAAACAACTGACGTCCGAGGACCCCTACACGCGCGTCGGGCTGCAGGACATGACGGCGCACGTGGATTTCACGGCCCTGGCCACCGCCGGAGACGAAGCCGGTCTGCGCGTCACGGGCTTCACGAATCAAATGAGCTTCCTCATGAGCCTGGGCGTTGAGCGGGAACTGGAAAAACTGGAGCCCGGCACGAAGGAATTTCAGGAGATCGTGCAGTTGCTGCGGCCGGACGGCATGGGCCGCACGTTCAAGATTCTGATCCAGCACAAGGGGATCGCCGAACCCGCTCTTGACGGATTGAAGTTTAAACCGTTTTTCGGGTCAGTACTGGCAACTGGCTCAGCGGGTTCGGCCGTGAAAAGTGAAAGGTAAGAAGTGAAAAGTTTGAACCTCGGACAAGGCCTGTGTTTTTACCTTTCACATTTCACTTTTCACCTTTCACGGGTGTGCTATGGGTAACGAATCGGTTCCGCTGAATTACATCCCGATCCTGATCTTCATCGTGGTCGCGCTGGCCTTCGGCGTGGTGTCGCTGCTGGCCGGCTGGGTGGTTCGCCCCAGCCACCCCTACCCGGCCAAGCTGAGGACCTACGAGAGCGGCAGCCCCTTGTTCCAGGACGCGCGCGTGCAGTTCCCGATGCGCTACTACATCATCGCGATGCTGTTCGTGATCTTCGACATCGAGTTCGTGTTTTTGTATCCCTGGGCCGTGGACTTCCACAAGCTGGGGCTGGCCGGCCTGGTGGAGATGATCGTGTTCATCGGCATTCTGCTGGTGGGGTTCTGGTACGCCTGGCGCAAAGGCGCGTTGGAGTGGGATTAGGGTAGCGGCCAGGCTCGTCCTTGCTCCTGGAGGGCGCACGATCGGAATGTGCTCGCCACGGGAAAGGGCGCGTCTTGGCGCGCCCGGGGCGGGCGGGTGAAAAGGTGGCGCATTTGGACCAACCCAGCCGCCGCCAGTAGAGGTCGCGAGGGGCGGAGTAGGAAACAGGAGTCGTTGTCATGAGTATGTTGGAGAGGCAGTTTGAAGCAAATATCATCACGACGAACATTGATGCGTTGGTGAACTGGTCGAGAAAATCCGCGCTGTGGCCCATGAGCTTCGGGCTGGCCTGCTGCGCGATCGAGATGATCGCCGCCGTGTCGTCGCGCTACGACATCGACCGCTTCGGGGCCGGCGTGTTCCGGGCCTCGCCCCGGCAGTCCGACCTCATGATCGTCGCCGGCACCGTGACGCGGAAGATGGCCGAGGTGATCCGCCGCATCTACGACCAGATGCCGGAGCCGCGCTACGTCATCTCGATGGGTTCCTGTGCCACATCGGGCAACCATTACAACAGCTACAGCGTCGTGCAGGGTGTGGATCAGATCATACCGGTGGACGTGTATGTGCCCGGCTGCCCGCCCCGTCCCGAGGCGCTGCTCGACGGGCTGCTGAAACTGCAGGAAAAGATTCAGCGGGAAAAGGTGTTTGTAAAATAAGGCGATAGGCCATGGGCGATGGGCTATAGGAAGAGTCCTTGCCCATTGCCAATCGCCTATAGCCCATAGCCTGAGTCATAAATGCACCCTGTCTTGGAAATACTGAAAGCCAAGTTCCCCGATGTGGTCCTGTCGGTCCACGAGGACAAGGATCGCGGGGAACTGTCTGCACGCGTGAAGGCGGCGCACATGCTGGACATCGCGCGCTTTCTCCACGACGACCCGCGGATGGCCTTTGAC
>JAIBHQ010000223.1 GCA_020028595.1 Nitrospirota bacterium | reverse complement strand
AGGATCCGGCTGCGCGCTTTGACCGTTGCGGATGGAACTGCGTCCGCCATGCGAACGGCGGCCGTGCCGGGCCGCTTCGAATAGGAAAACACGTGAAGATACGAAAAGGGCAGGTCGGTCGCTGCGGCGAGGGTATTGGCAAACTGGGCGTCGCTTTCTCCGGGAAACCCGATGAGTACGTCGGTTCCGAGTCCCAGATCGGGAACCGTCCGCATCGCCTTTCCGACGAATTTTGCGTAGTCGCTCACGCTGTACCGCCGGTTCATTGTCCGCAGAATTCCGTCGTCTCCGCTTTGCAAGGGGAGGTGCAAATGCCGGCAGAGCTTGGTTGATGTGGCCATGTGTTCCAGGAGATCGTCCGGAACCGTCGTCGGCTCGATGGACGAGATTCTGATTCGTTCGAGTCCCGCGATGTGCTCGAGACGCTGAATCAGATCGAGCAGGGAGCTGCTGTCCTGCGTGTACCGGCCGATGTTCACGCCGGTCAGGACCAGTTCACGGTGTCCGCGCGCCACGAGCGCCTCCGCTTCGCGGACGGTATCGTCCATCCGGCGGCTCCGTTCATGCCCGCGGGCAAACGGAATCAGGCAGAACGAGCACATGAAGTTGCAGCCGTCCTGGATTTTGAGGTTGGCGCGCTTCGAGTCGTAGTCGCCGGCGCCGTCCAGCACGAAATCATCGCGGTTGAGCGTCTTCGTGTGCAGCAGGGCTGGAGCGGGCCGTTTCCTGAGCGCCGATGGCGGCGGCACATGCGCGGGCAGCGACATTTTATGCCGGTTGCCGACGATCAAATCGATGCCGGGCACCTGCTGCAGGGCCTCGACGCCGGTCTGGGCGTAGCAGCCGGTCACGGCCACGAAGGCCTGGGGCGAATGGCGAAGCGTCCGCCGAATTTCGTAGCGACACATGCGTTCCGCTTCGTCGGTGACCGAACAGGTGTTGAGGACCAGCAGATCGGTCGGGCGGCCGTAGTCCACGATCTGGTACCCGTCTTGCTGCAAACGGTCGGCGAGCAGCGCCGTCTCCGCCTGATTCAGGCGGCAGCCGAGCGTATGGAGGGAGGCGCGCGGTCGTCCGGTCATCATGATGCCCATTATAGGGAGGAGAGCACGTGGACGGCAAGGAGGGGCTATGTTAAGATGCGCGCCAATTTGATGTGTCTTGCCGGTCATGCGTGAGGTGCACGGATGGTGAGCGCAAGAATCTGGTTCACCTGTGCCTGTCTGCTGCTGTCGTCGCTGAGTGTGCCTGCCGCTTCGTCGAAGGAAAACCTGCCCGTTGAACCGGACACCAGCCTGCGCTTGGACGAGATTTACGACCACGAGTCCCGGCTGTTCATCATCGTCTATTCGCTGAAAGGCAACGGCGTGGTGGATTACATCACCGGCCGGTCGGTCATGGAGCATGCTCGCAGCAATTACGGGAATCCCGTGTACTATACCGAGCCGCAGCCGCTGTTTTATTGGTGGAACCACACGATGTGGAACGATCCGGAACGGGACGGCGTGAACGGCAACGAGCAAGTCTACCAGGAGAACATCGATTTCGATCTGTCCCGCTACAAGCCCTGCACCTTCAACGGCCAGTCGTGTTGAGTAAACCGGCATGAACAATGCGGGTTCATGGCCTGCCTGATGCAGATCGAGTGAAACCATCCTCTGTGCCGGCGTTCCTCCACAATCGTCACATCGGCGTCATGCTGCCGTTGGGGTTTGCCTCGGGGCTCCCGCTGGCGCTCACGGCCGGGACGCTGCAAGCCTGGCTGACGGATGAAGGCGTCGATCTGTCGACGATCGGCTGGTTTGGACTGGTCGGCCTGCCGTACGCGCTGAAATTTCTGTGGGCTCCGTTCATGGATCGTCTCGTCCCGCCCTGGTTGGGGCGGAGGCGGGGCTGGATGCTGGTGACGCAGGCGGGGCTGATGGCGGGGGTGGCGGCCATGGCGTTGACCAGCCCCCGGGACGCGCTGCCGATGGTGGGTGCGTTGGCGCTGCTCGTGGCGTTTCTGTCCGCTTCGCAGGACATCGTGTTCGATGCCTATCGGACGGATCTCCTGACGCCCCACGAACGGGGTCTTGGTGCGGCAATCTGGGTGGCCGGCTATCGGGTGGCGCTGCTTGCGGCAGGATCAGCCGCATTATTTATCGCGCATTCGTTCGGGTGGTCGAGCGCCTATCTTGCCATGGCCGGCTTGATGATGATCGGCCTGGTGACGATTCTCATCTGTTCGGAGCCGCCCGCGCCGCCCGCGATCCCTGCCACCATGGCAGAAGCCGTGTGGGGGCCGCTGGCCGAATTTTTTTCCCGTCCGCTGGCCGTCGCGCTGATCGGATTGCTCCTGCTCTACAAACTTGGGGATGCGTTTGCCGCTTCCCTCACGACGCCGTTTCTTATCCAGGGTCTGGGGTTCGAGAAAACGGACGTGGGGGTGGCGCGCGGGATCGGCTTGGGCGCGACGATTCTCGGAGCCATGATCGGCGGGATGGTCATGATGCGGTGGAATCTGGCGAGATCGCTGTTGGTCTTTGGTGTGGGGCAGGCCCTCTCCAATCTGGCGTTCGTCGTGCTTGCGTTGACCGGCAAACAGTACGAGATGCTGATTGCCACGGTGGTGATTGAAAATCTGGCCGG
>JAIBHQ010000222.1 GCA_020028595.1 Nitrospirota bacterium | reverse complement strand
CTCCGGCGCGCCGCCGCCCTGCGGCCCGCCACCGCCGGCCCGGCGCTCCGCCACGGGGGTGTCGGGGGCTCGGCCCCTGACGCTCCGCATAGAGCCTGGCAGCCCGGCAGAGGCGGAGTGGCAGTCTGGCGGCGACGCCTCACCAGCTGCCACCCTGACACGAAGCCGATAGCCGCGCCGACAGGCATACCGCTGCGACCGTTCGAGCGCGAGCCACCGCGGCCGGCCGACGGCGCTGCGCCAGGGGGCTCGCAGGCCGGCTACGGACGCGGCGGGCGCGCGAGCGGATTAGGCCACGCTGCCAGCCGCTGCCGTGCGCTGCAATAGGACTCCGCCGGTGCGCCGCGATGCAGGCGGCGGGCGCGCGCCATCGATCCAAAAGGAGCGGCGAACATTTTTCTTGACAGCCGTGAACACAGTAGTATACGGAAGGACACTTTTACCATTCCCTGCTGTTCGTAGAGCTAAAATAGAGCCCGTTTTGGGCAGACCGGTTGGGCACAGAATCGCGACAAGCAATACGGAGAGGAGACGGGTAATCATGGCATGGACTGCGATCGATCAATGGTTGGAGGTCTACAAACACCAGCATCAGGACATTTTGGAAGCCGACCCAGAATTCGCCACGTGGCTACAGGAGGAATATCAACCGTTAGCGGGCGGATGGCAATATTGAATGGCGCTGACTCGTCCCTCGGTCGAGGGTCCCGGCTTTGTGCAACTCGTGCAGAAGGCCAATGAAGTCGTTGAGCGCCTCGAATCGCATCGCTGGGATTTCGATAAAGCGCCGGAGGTGTATGCAAAGACGGCGGCGGCGGATGTGCTCGCCAAAGAAATTGTCCACATGTTTGACGGCATGCGCGTTACGCGTATTGGGCGGCTCGTCATGGGTGGCGTCGGCACGCATTTCAATCTGATGGGCCCCATTCCGAGCCATGGCGAGTTTAAGATCACCGATGACACCGTTGTGGATGATATCAACCAGCAATTAGGCACGCATGGCCTCTTAGATCTTCCGGAATTCAGGGAACTGGGCACGCCACAAAAGGTGGAGTTCTACAATTACGGCTTATTCTACGACCTAAAGGACCTCGTCCGTTGGCTGGTCCTTCATGGCGCAGGTTGTTTTCCCAGTACCCTGGAAAGCATGGTCCGGCATTTCGCTGCGGGCAGTGTCGTCCAAAACAATATGTACCGTGCTGCTATTCCGTCGCAGGTCCCCGAGAAACCTGCCGTCATGCAGGCCCGATGTATGTCACTGTCGTTCACTACGCGCGTCATGGAGTGGATGGACAAGCCCTTGTTTGGTGGCTTGAATCCCAATACGATTCACGTTGAATACCTCCTCACACCAGGACGCACCGACCTTTCGCATCCCTACCTGAAACCCGACATCGAAACCACTGTGAACTTGGGAGGCCAGCGTTTCCACCTGCGGCGCTTCACCGGCATCACACCGAAGGACGCTGTACGGGGGCCTCACATCCCTCCCGAAGGTCAGTCTACGCAAGGGTAGCGCATGGGCAATCTACACATGGTTCCACCTACCGATACCAGTGTTATCGAGTTGTATGTCCGCGGAGAGATACCAGAGGCGCTGGCCGGTTCTCTGCTCGTGGCAACCAACCGTCGTCACAAAGACCGTAGCGTTTTCTCGCGCTGGCATGACTCGCAAACGGATCTCATGCGACTCGATTTACGGCCTGGACGCCCGGGCTGCGTTACGGCCCGGATTCTCGCGGTTGATCCCAATGGTGCCGATTTGGGAGCAGGATTCCAACGCAGTGATTTTGACCGCCAGGCCATCAACCGACTCCCGGCGTACGGCTACGCCACCCAGCCAAATCATGGCATTAACGTGGCCGGTGAGACCGTCTGGGCGACCAATCTCTTGTTTGGAGCGCCTTTAGAAGTCGATCTGCGTAGTTGGCGACCGCGGCGGCTCCTGCGCTACGTCACTCCAGAGCTGCCGGCTCCCCGGGTGAGCAGTACCGCCCATTTTGCCCGGAGTCTCGATGGGCGGCGGGTATACTTCCACCAATCGTTGCTCGAAGCTGAAACGGTTGACCACCCGGTTCGTGCTGCAGAGCTGCGCCTGGTTGAACTCGATACCAACACGGGAGCGGAACGCGTGTGGGACTTGCACTGTCCCAATGATGATGACAACATGGCAGCCGCCAATTTCCACTCGGCGTTCTACTTCGAAGAGGATGGTAAGCGGTTTGTCGGTCTGCTGCGGACTGGCGCGGTCGTCGAGTACATCGCACCCCACCTGTATCCTCACGACCATATTGTTGAACGTATGCCGAGTTCAACGATTTGGATCGTGCAACTGGACGACACCAAAAATATACTGAAAGCTGAACTCTTACCCGGCATCCGCGAACTCGATGGACTGGCCTTGTCCCACTTGGATGTGGACGCTTCGGGGGGGAACGGCTTCGTGCTGTACGCGAATTACAAAGAAGCCGATGTCGCCGAAGAGACGCATGGCGAGAACCTCTATAGTTGTAGCGGCTCACAAACGTAATCACTTGGACCCACAAACATCGCTCGATTCGGCTCACATTCTTTGCAAAGACTGTGATTTACAAGGATTAATGCGACCTGGATCACGAACTATCAAACATTTGC
>JAIBHQ010000221.1 GCA_020028595.1 Nitrospirota bacterium | reverse complement strand
TCGAACGAGACGCGCGTCCGCGTCGAGGGCTTCTCGAACAGCAGCCCCAGCGTCATGCCGCCGAGCGGCTGGTAGCGCGCACCCCTGCGCCGCAGCGCTTTCAGCTTGCGCGCGGACTCCAGCAGGCGCGCGATTGTCTGCGGGGAAATCGCACTGATCGCCAGCAGGTCCTTACCCAAACCCTGCGAGGTGGAGCGACGAGACTCCTGTTTCGGCCGACGAGCCATACCGCCTCCTGGCAGGATGTTGAAAAAGTCCGCCAGCTTTGTTCTCGCGTCGCTCAAAGGCTCGACGTACCGAAAAAAGTACGCCTCGCCTTCTCACTCGCTGCGGCCGCGCTGACGGCCTTTTGCCCCGTTTGCGTTTTCGCCGATGCCAGCCTAAGATACGGCCCCCAACGCGTCGCACGAGCGTAGAAGCGGAGGCCCGTGATGCCGAAAGAGCCGATGGCGAGGATGCACGTGAACCTGGGCGCCCTGCACGGAACCGTGGAGGCGGCGCTGCACGAGATGGCGCTGACGCGGCTCGTGGCACGCCTCTGGTCGAAGGACCACCAGCTCTGGAAACCGGAACCGACAGAAATCGCCAACCGCCTCGGCTGGCTGACGGTCGCGGAGCAACTGCGCGAAAAAGCCGGGTCGCTCCAGGCGTTCGCACAGGGCGTGCGGAGCGCCGGCTTCCGCGACGTCGTCCTGCTCGGCATGGGCGGCAGCAGCCTCGGGCCGGAAGTGTTCCGGTGCGCGTTCGGCTCGATGCGCGGGTTCCCGCGCCTGTGGGTGCTCGATTCGACGGTACCGGGCTTCGTCCGCCAGGTGACAAAAGCAATCACGCCGTCCCGCACTTTGTTCATCCTGGCGAGCAAATCCGGCGGGACGATCGAAGTGATGTCCCTCTACGCGCATTTCTCAGGGCTTGTGGCGAAGGCGCGCAAAAATACCGGCAACGCGCAGTGCATTGCGATCACCGACCCGGGCACCAGCCTCGGTGCGCTGGCGCATGAGCGCGGTTTTCGCACCATCTTTACGAATCCGCCCGACATCGGGGGGCGCTATTCGGTGCTCTCGTACTTCGGCCTCGTGCCGGCGGCGCTGCTCGGTCTCGACGTGCAAATGTTGTTGAATCGCGGCATCGAGATGGCGCAGGCCTGCCGGTCCGGCATCCCGCCCGACCAGAATCCCGGCGCCTACCTGGGCGCGGTGATGGGGATTCTCGGCCGGTCCGGCCGCGACAAGGTGACGATCGTCGCATCGCCCAGGATTAATTCATTCGGCTTGTGGGCCGAACAGTTGCTGGCGGAAAGCACCGGCAAGGAGGGCAAGGGATTGATCCCGGTCGCGCAGGAACCGCTCGCGTCGCCGGAGGCCTACGGCAATGATCGCCTCTTCGTCTATCTGCGGCTGGAAGGCGACGCCAATGCCGAGAGCGATAAACACGTCAAGGCGCTGGAGCGGGCCGGCCAGCCGGTGGTCCGGCTCGCGTTGCGCGACACCTACGATCTGGCCGCGGAATTCTTCCGCTGGGAATTTGCCACGGCCATTGCCGGCCATTACCTGGGCATCCATCCGTTTGACCAGCCAAATGTCCAG
This sequence comes from Nitrospirota bacterium, assembly GCA_020028595.1. Taxonomy (GTDB): domain Bacteria; phylum Nitrospirota; class Nitrospiria; order Nitrospirales; family Nitrospiraceae; genus 2-02-FULL-62-14. The sequence goes on along the minus strand of JAIBHQ010000221.1, from coordinate 1,399 downwards.
GAGAGCAAGGAGAATACGAGCCGCGTGCTGGACTACGTGAAGACGCACGGACAACTACCCCGCAGCGATGCGCCGGAGAGCGGAATCGGCACACTCTTGTCGCAGGCAGGACCGGGGCGATACCTGGCGATTCTGGCCTATCTCACGCCTTCGTCGAAGGCCGATGCGGCGATCAAAACGCTTCGGAAAACACTGCTGACCAGGCACCATCTGACCACGACCGCCGGCTATGGGCCCCGGTATCTGCATTCGACCGGCCAGCTGCACAAGGGCGGGCCGAACTCCGGGTTGTTTCTGCAATTGATTGAGGACATGAAACCGGACGTGGCCATACCAGGCCAGCCCTACACGTTCGGCACGCTCGCGCAGGCGCAGGCCGTGGGCGATTTTCAGTCGCTGCAAGCCCGCCATCGAACGGTGGTTCGTGTGCGCCTGGGCAGCCGGGCGGCGCAATCCATCAAGAATGTGCTGAAGCCGTCCCGCAAACGCGCCTCGGCAGGAGCGCACGCGAGCAAGAAGCGGGTGGGCAAGCGCGTGCGCAAGCGGGGCAAGAGACGGTAACCATCCTATGAGCGCGTCGGAACTCCGCATTCTGGAAAACAGCGAAGAGCTGGCACGGGAAGCGGCGGATTTCATCTTATGGACGGGCGAGCAGGCCATCACGAGTGCCGGCACGTTTCGGCTGGCGCTCTCCGGCGGATCGACGCCGAAGGCGCTGTATGCGCTGCTGGCCGGCCCCGGTTGCGCCACGCGGTTGGATTGGCGGCGCGTGGCGGTCTTCTTCGGCGACGAACGGTGTGTGCCGCCCGATCATGCCGATAGCAATTTTCGCATGGCGAACGAGACCCTGATCAAGCCGCTGAAGATCCCCCAGGACCGTATCTTCCGCATGCACGGTGAGGACGAACCGGACCAGGCTGCGCGGCGATACGAAGAAAGCCTCCGGAAAGAATTCGGCGCGCCGGCGCCGGCGTGGCCCCGTTTCGATCTCATCTTATTGGGGCTGGGCGACGACGGCCATACGGCGTCGCTATTTCCAGACACGCCGGCCTTGAGCGAGCAGAAGCGGCTCGTCGTGCAGAACCAAGCGCCGCAGGGCGCGAAGCAACGGCTCACGTTCACCGTCCCCTTGATCAATCAGGCCCAGACGGTGGTGTTTCTCGTCAGCGGCAAGAGCAAGGCGCCGGCGCTCAAAGCCGTGCTGGAGGATCGCACGGCGGACAGCAGGAAGTTTCCTGCGAAGCTGATCCAACCGGAGAAGGGGCGATTGATCTGGTTTTTGGATCACGCGGCCGCGGCCGAACTGACGGTCGAGAAGCAGCGGGTTGTGACGCACGAAGAATAGCAGGATGTTCAAAATGGTCGTCCAGCGCGACCGCAGGGAGCGAGGGCCCCGAGG
>JAIBHQ010000001.1 GCA_020028595.1 Nitrospirota bacterium | reverse complement strand
TTCAATCTGGAGATCGATCGCGGCGTGCTGGCCGTCCATCTCGATCCGGCCAAACATCTGGGACGGCTCGGCATGCAAAGCGGCGACGTGGTCACCGCCGTGGACAACGTTGAGATCTACAACATCGGGGACTTCTGGCACGCGTATCTGAGTCCCGCCGACAAGATTCCGGCGAAACTGACGGTCTTTGGGAAAAAAGGGACATTTTCGATTTCACTGCCGCGGCCGCCGGCGCCGCCGGTGAACCGGTGAGGCCGACGGCATCGTATGATCCGGGCACCGGGGGAACGCTCGTCGTTACGGGCGTGCCTGGCGTGTTGATCCAACATGAGCGTCTGGACTATGAAACGGCGTGGGCGCATCAGCGCCGGCTTGTCGACGAGCGGCTGACCGGGCAGCAGCCCGATACGCTCCTGCTGCTCGAACACGACCCGGTGTTTACGGTCGGACGGAGGGCTCTCGCGGAACATTGGGGCGGCGATGAAGAGGCCACGCACGTGTCCGGCATCCCCGTGTATCGCACGGAGCGGGGCGGGTCAGTGACCTATCATGGCCCCGGCCAGCTCGTCGGATATCCAATTTTAAAACTGAATCGGTTTTGCGAGGGTCCCAAGACCTATGTGCGGATGCTGGAGGAAGTCATTATTCTCGCCCTGGCCCGGTGGGACATCACCGGCCGGCGCGCTGAGAAATTGCCCGGCGTCTGGGTGGGCGACGAACGGCCGGCGAAGATCGCGGTGGTCGGCACACGCATCGAACGCGGAATCACGATGCACGGGTTTGCGCTGAACGTCGCTGTGGATCTGGCGCCGTTTGCGCACATTGTGCCTTGCGGTATTGCCGGCTGTCGTGTGACCTCGATGGCGGAAATGCTGGAGGATCCCGTCGATCCGTCCGAGGTTCGCCGGTGCGTGGCCGAACGGTTTGCCGATGTCTTTGGACTGGAATGGACGAGGTCGTGACGATGACGCACGCTCTTCCGCACGAGATGGACAATCATACCTTCCGGCTCGCCGTGGCGCAGTTCGATCGTGCGGCGGAATTGATGCAGCTCGACCCGAACCTTCGTCAGCGCCTGAAGCTGCCGGATCGCTCGCTGGTCGTGAGCGTGCCGGTCCGGATGGACGACGGCCGAGTGGAAGTCTTCACCGGCTATCGCGTGATTCACGATTCCTCGCGCGGGCCGTCGAAGGGCGGCATACGCTACCATCCCGGCGTGAACCTGGGCGAGGTCGCAGCGCTGGCCATGTGGATGACGTGGAAGTGCGCGCTGGCCGGCCTGCCCTACGGCGGAGCCAAGGGGGGCGTCCAGGTGGACCCCAAGGCGCTCTCGCGCGGTGAGCTGCAGCGGTTGACGCGCCGGTATGCAGCCGAGATCTTTCCGTTCATCGGTCCGGACAAGGACGTGCCGGCCCCCGATGTGGGGACCGACGCACAGGTGATGGCCTGGATCATGGATACCTACAGCATGCAGGTGGGTTTCGTGTCGCCGGGTGTGGTGACCGGCAAACCCTTGTCCATCGGCGGGAGCCTGGGGCGCGAGGAAGCCACGGGCCGAGGCGTCGTCTACGTCACTCTCGAAGCGATGAAACATCTCCGCCTGGATCCGATGAAAGCAACGGTGGCAATCCAGGGGTTCGGCAATGTCGGGTCGCATACCGCGCGCATCATGCACGAGATCGGGGCCAGGGTCGTGGCTGTGAGCGACGTCACCGGCGGCCTCTACAACAAAAACGGCCTCGACATCCCGAAGCTCCTCGCCGCGTCGAAAGACAAGGGCCGGTCGCTTCGTGAAACCAAGCTCGGCGACTGGATCACCAATGAAGACCTGCTGCAGCTGGACTGCACGGTGCTCGTGCCGGCTGCCCTGTCGGAACAGATCACGGCGAAGATCGCGGCGAAGGTCCGCTGCAAGATTCTCGCAGAAGGCGCGAACGGTCCGACGACCCTGGAGGCGGACGAGATTCTCCACGACAAGGGGATCTTCATCATTCCGGATATCCTCGCCAATTCGGGCGGTGTGATCGTGTCCTATTTCGAATGGGTGCAGGATGTGCAGCGGTTTTTTTGGAAGGAACAGGACATCCGGGACCGGCTGCAGGAGATCATCACGTCGGCCTTTCACCGGACACTGGACTTCTCCACGAAGCAGAAGGCGTCCATGCGCATGGCGGCTCTGATGAGCGGCATCGATCAGGTCGCAAAGGCGCACTTGGTGCGCGGACTCTACCCGTGAAAGACGTGACGTGTGAACCGTGATCAGTGATGAGAAAAAACGCGGCATAAGATTTCTTACTCGTCACGCATAACGGATTACGGATCACAGGGTAACGCATGACCTACGTGCTGGCGGCAATTGCCGGAATCTGGATGGCCGATGGCGTGGCGCTTCTCGTCGCGCCTCGCCACGTGATGGCGCACGTGCGGGACGCGTTGGCTCTGGCGCCGTCGCTGCTCCGGTTGGAAGGCGCCGCAGCCTGCCTGGGGGTCGTTCTGCTGCTGGGCACGGAGGGAATCCATTATCAGCCGCTGTGGATGGTGACCGGCTCTGCGATGGTTCTGAAAGGATTGTTCCTGGCGATGGGGCCCGAGCCCTGGCGGCATTGGCTCGTCGACTGGTGTCTGCAGCGGGAAGATGTGGATTACCGGTTCTGGGGTCTGGGTCTCTGCACCCTGGCGGCGCTGCTATTGCACGCGCTCGGCTGGATCGGGAACCGGTGACTGATGCAGGCGACGTTGGTCCTGGGCTTCGTCGGTCTGCTCTGGCTTGCCGCTGGGATTGTGATGATCGTGGCGCCGGCCTGGCTGAGCGGATATATACAACGGAACCTGACCGATCCTTTTTCACGATTTCTCCTGTTGCAGGGAGCCGCGCTGGCCGGGGTGCTGGTCGTGCTCGGATCGTCCGTGGAGCAGCGATCCTGGTTCTGGATCGCGGTTGGGAGCCTGGCGACGGCCAAAGCGCTGGTCCTGCTCGGTCTCCCGGCGCACCATCGAGACCGGCTCCTTGCCTGGTGGTGCGCGAGACCCCTGTGGTTGCAACGGCTGGCCGGCCTCATGACTGTCTCGCTGGCGACACTTCTGGCGATCGATGCGGTACGGCAGGGCGGGTAATGGATCTTCGTTCCCTGTGGGACCAGCATCGCGCGGCGGACTGGCCGAAGTTTTCACATCCAAGCGAAGGAGAACTGATGACGCTGGACACGGTCATCAGCGGGTGCGCCACCTATTATTTCGACGAGCAGGGCCTCGATGCCCAACGAGTGGCGATGCTGGGACACTGTCTTGACGATCTTGATACGCTGCTGCCCGATGTGCCGGAAGAAGCCGGCGGGTACTTCGTGCGCTTGCGTGCCCTCGCCGGTGCGCTCCTTGAGACATCCCGACAGGGGTAAGCGCCGGCCGGAAGAATAATTCTCCGCTTGCCTTGCATGTGCAGGGAAGCGTTCGCTACAATGCCGTGGCTTTTTCCCCCGGCTTCATGAAGGAGGACTCAATGGACGTGCAGTCCTGGCGGTTTGGGCTCATGGCGATCGGGTTCACGGCCGTGTTCGGCGCGGCGAATCTGCTCGGCGCCGAGCCCTATGAATTAAGCAGGAACGACGTGATGGACCCCAAGGGCATCAAGAGTCCGGACGTATCGCTGTATGGCGTCAAGCTCGGCGATCCGGAGAGCAAGGCCTTCGACATGCTCGTGAATGAAAAAATTGCAGGCGTCAAAACGGAGCAGGAAGGCGTTTTTTTGCTGTTGCTGGATGCGCGCAAGCCGACAGGGCCGATGGCCGGCGTTCGGCTCATGGACGGGAAAGTCGATCTGATTTTCATCAACAACCGCTTCGCGTACAAAGTTCGCGGACTCTTCCGCAACATCCTCAACAGCGAGAGCCCGGATGACATCCGCAAGCTGCTCGGCAAGGAGGATTGCGGAGATGAGAATGTGATGGGCGCCGCGATGAACTACGCGAAGCAGGGCGTGCTCATCAATTACCTGGGCAAGGACGTCAACGTCGAATTCTCTGTTCCCGGAGGCTGCTGAGCGGCAATTTCCCCACACCCTCCTGCCGCAGGCGGAGTCCTTCGGAAAAGCTCCGAACCATCCCCTCAAAGTTCCTTGTGCAAATCCGTGCGTGTGAATGACGCCGAGGCCGGCGCGCGCGGGAGTTACTGCAGCGACTGCATGCCCTGGCGCAGCAGCGAGGAGGCGGTGTCCCACCGGCGGTTGGCGTGCAGGAGCACAAGCAGCACCTCTTTGCCGTCCTGAGAGGCCTTGGCCACGAGACAGCGTCCGGCTTGGGAAGTAAACCCCGTTTTGATGCCTTCGATGCCAGGGATGCGGCCCAGCAGCCGGTTGGTGTTGCGAAGCCAGTAGGAATGGTTCGCGTTGAGGGGAAAGATCATGTCCACTTCTTTGCGGACCAGCGCGCGAAACGTGTGGTCCTGCATGGCCGCTTCGCTCAGCGTCGCCAGGTCGGCCGCGGTCGTGTAGTGCGTCGGCGAATCGAATCCGCAGGCGTTGCTGAAATGCGTGTCCAGCAAGCCCATCCGGCGCGCCTTGTTGTTCATCATGGTCACGAACATCTCTTCCGACCCGCCCACATGCTCGACGGCGGCCAGGCAGGCATCGTTGGCCGAGGTGATCAGCATCGCTTTGAGGAGATCTTCCAGGCGGAACACGTGGCCGGCGTGGAGCCTGAGGTGGATCTTGCGGGCCGACGCGGCCTTGCGGCTGACCGTCACCGGGTCACGCAGCTGGCCGTATTCGAGGATGACCAGCGCGGACATGATTTTGGTGAGGCTGGCCGGGGCCACGCGCCGGTTCGCGCGGACTTCGTAGAGCGTGCGGCCGGTGGAGAGGTCCTTGAGCAGGATGCTTTGCGCCTGCATCTGGTGGCGACGAAAGAAGGCAAAGGATTTGAATTCGACGGAGGGTGAGACGGCCGGCACAACTGTGGCCGATGACGGCACATGCGAGGCGTGAACGGTTGCCGGCGCCGTCAACGACAGCACGGCCCATCCCAGGCCTCCCGCGAGCATCGGAAGAATCCCCATGACGGTCCGGGTGCGAAGGAGCGCAGAATTCATGCGGATGGGAGCAAAGGGTTCACAGGGTAATCGTTTCGCGAACTTTCGCGCCCCGCCACCCGTTGTCCAGCACCTTGTGAAAAAATCGCAGCAAGTCGGCCAGGTCGAGCCAGAACCCGCAGTTGAGGCAGCGCGCGTAGAGACGGCGGCTGAGAAGCGTGTAATGCCGCTGCACCATCATGTGTCCGTTGCATTTGAGACATTGCATGGTCTGTCCGTATTGTTGCGCGTCCGGCGCAACCCGCGCCCGTTTGTGGTTGTACCCCGCGTCTGACGCGCTGTCAAGCCGAGGGGCGATTCAACGCAACCGGTTCATAATCAGCGCCACACAGCCGGCCAGCATCCCGCCGCCCAGAATGGTCATCGTGAATGTCAGCACGGCATTCGCGCTGCCCGTCGGATGGGTCTGATAGAGCAGATCGTGCACGCCTCCCTGGATCATCAGGACGGAGAGCGTCATCAACGCGCCCATGCCGAACCACCAGAAAAACGTTCTCACGTCCGCACGTCTCGTGTTCTCGTCATCGGTTGCCCGCTGAACGGGCCCGTCAGGAGGCCGGCCTCGGGGCGATCGCGTGCGTTCCCTGATGGAGAAAAATGCTCACACTCCCCGCGCCGTTGCTGACGACCGCCAATCCGGGCGGCTCCGTGGCATTGGGTTTTAATGACAGGGACGTGACGGCAAAGGGACCGGAGCTGACGCGATAGTGTTTCGGCGGGTACTTGAAGGTTCCGTCGCCGCGGCCGAACAGGAGTGACAGATTGCTGGACTGGATATTGACGATGGCGACATCGGCCATCCGGTCGCCGTCGAAATCACCGGCGATGCCGTGCACCGGACCCGCGTCCGCGCCGGATTCCTTGCCGTTCTGAAACGTTCCGTTTCCGTTTCCCAAAAAGACGGCGAAACTGTCGCGCTCGCCGTTGATCACGAGTAAATCGGTCTTGCGATCGTTGTTGAAGTCGGCGAAGGACAGGCCGAGCGGCCGTTTCCCTGTCCGGTAATCCACGGGGTCGCGGAAGGACCCGTCGCCGTTACCGGTCCAGACCGTGACCGCATTGCTCATCGGTCCGCCGTTGGTGACGAGCAGATCCAGTTTCCCGTCCTGCGTGAGGTCGGCCAGGGCGATCGACGTCGGCGTGTCGCCGTACTCGTAGCGCGGGCCGGTCGCAAACGTGCCGTCGCCGTTGCCCAGCAATACAACGATTTTGTCGTTGCGCAGTGCCACGGCGAGGTCGGGCGTCCGATCGCCGTTCACGTCGCCCGCGGCGATCGACACCGGCGTTCTCTGAACCGGATAGCGCGGTCCTTCGCTGAACCGTCCACCGGCCAGCCCGAAAAACAAGACGACCTGATCGCTGCCCGCGCAGGCGACCGCGATGTCCGTCCGGCCGTCCCCATTATAGTCGTCCAATGCGAGGGCGCGAGGTTCCACGCTGACGCGCAATTGTTGCTGCTCTTTGAAGCTGCCGTCCCCGTTGCCGAACAGGATCGAGAGCGAGTCGTTGCCGATGTTCGTGACGATGAGATCCGTCAGGCCGTCCTGATTGAAGTCCGCCGAGGTCACGGAGGTGGGATTCTTGCCGACCGGATAGGTTGCATAGAGATAGATCGGATCGGGAGGGGTGAACGGCTCGCGTTCGGGGCAGCCGGCGGCGGCCATCAGCCAGATCAGCAGCATGCAGCCCAGGGCGGGGCTCCACGGGAATGACGGCCCTTGAACCATTGCATCGCGCATTGCAGTATCCGGCCCCCTTGCGGCCCAGCCCCCGTCCCGGGCTGGCCGAGGAGGGAGGCCATCGGGGCTTCTCTCCCCCTGTACTGGTTCGGATATGCCCGGGGAAAACGCTGACTCAATGAGCGGCGGGCTGTTTCGGCCAGAATCGATGTCGAATTTGCGGCAGCGGGACGTTGTCAAAATTGGGGATGTCATAGAGGCAGCGATCGATCGTGGCCACCTCTTCTTCCGTCAATTCGAGCGTCATCTTTTTCTTCCAAAATTGGTCCAGCGTGAAATAATCGCCGCTTTGCGGTTTTTCCGCCAGCAACGCCTGCATTTTCTTGAACCCCTCGGTGTCAACGCCGGGAACCCGGCCATTGTTCCGATCAATGCACCACTTCAGTACCTCGGCGATGCCATACATCGATAATTCAATCTTCGCTTTCGCTGACATTGCGCGTTCCTCCATGCCAATCTGCGGAGAGAGCCCTCACACCGCATTCGGAGCATCTATTGTAGCGTACTCATTCCTCGTTCTTCCAGAGAGAACTCTGCCATTGCCGGGCTGGCACGATACCGGCTGTCGCGGAAAGACAGTGCACCGCCCGTGATGCGCCCCGAAGACTACAGCGAGCCCTCACCTTTGAGATAGCGCCGGAAGCGCTCCATGAGTTCCGCGCCCAAGGTGCCGCCTTCGGGCTTTTGCGTGGAAGGATCGTGGAAATGCTGGCGAATCTCCGCCAGCCGTTTCTCCGCCTGCTCGTTCCCCTTCAGCCGCCTGGTTTTCTCGAGCGCCGTGTCGAAGGCGTCGAAGGTCAGCTGGTTGTAGCCGAACGACCGGATCCGCTTGACGGCCTTCATCATGGCTTCGTTCCGGAACGTCGTCAGATGGTCTGAATCGATCTCTTTCAACCCCAGTTTGCGTGCCCGCCGTTCGGCGGCCTTGCGGATGCCGCTCCGGACGAAATCCGGAGAGGTCTGCAGACGTTTCCAGGCCTCGTCGCTCCACCCGATTCGTTCTTGCGGCGCATCCCACAGCTGAACCAGGGCCGCTTCGTCAATCCGGTCGAGGCCCTTTTCGCGGGCCATGTCTTCCGTATCCCGTCGAAGCATCTGCGAAACGAATTCCACGGCAATCGGCGGCGATTGCTTGATCTTGTCCTGCAGCCGCGCCTGCGCGCCCTCGGTCCAGTCCATGGACGGCCGGGTCGCTTCCTGGACGTCGCCCAGCGCCTCGACTTTTTCGAAGAGGTCAATGTTGACCTCCATGTGCCCCCCTTCGCGGGCCCGCTCTTCAGCGATCTGGCGGATCATGCCGCGCATGAACTCAGGAACCAGGTCGAGGCGTTCCCGGGCCGCCGCCGTCCATGGCAACCGGCCCTGGGCCATGTCGTCGGCGGCCGCAGCCATCCCGGCGGCCCCGCCCATGCCGCCCATCATCTGGCTCTTGAACTGGTCGAGAATCTCGCCGGTGATGACGGCATAGCCGAGTTCGCGGGCTTTCTTTTCGGCCAGGCGCTTGACCATGCCGCGCAGGAAGACGGGCGCGCGCTCCATCCGCTGGAGGGCTTCGTCGGTCCAGGCTATCTCGGGCAGCGCGGTCTGAGAGGACGCGTCGGGACTCATGGCGGTTACTTGTTGAGCAGTTCCTTCAATTCTTTGCCCGCCTTGAAAAACGGAACCTTTTTGGCCGGCACCGAGACCGTGGCGCCGGTTTTCGGATTGCGCCCCTCTTTCATGCGGCGGCTGCGCAGGCGGAAGCTGCCGAAGCCCCGGATCTCCGTCTTGTCGCCTCGATGGAGCGAATCGCGGACGCTGTTGAATATGGTATTGACCACGATCTCCGCCTGCCGTTTGGTCAGGAGAGAGACTTGCTCCGACACCTTCTCGATTATTTGAGCTTTGGTCATCGATGCCTCCTTCGCGGCATGGTCTCAGAATGCCATCAAATACTTGAGTCGAATCCCCGTTTGAAAGTCGAATGCGGGCAACAGGCCCTGCATACGGCTGTCGATGATCTCCTTGATGGAAAATCGTTTCTTCGGCTCGACCACCGTGGGTTCCCCTTCGATGCCGACCAGGTCCGCAGCGATGCGAACGGCGTCGTCGAGGTCGCCCAGTTCGTCCACGAGTCTGGCGTCCACGGCCTGCCGCCCGGTAAAGATGCGCCCGTCCGCCAGCTTCCGCACGGCCGCGACATCGAGCGAGCGTCCCTCCGCCACGGCCTCGATGAACTGATCGTGGACGTCGTCCATCACGGCTTGCAGGACGCGGCGGTCGTCGGGGCCCATCTTCCGAAACGGCGACCCGATATCTTTGTAATGCCCGCTTTTGACGACGATACCCTCCACGCCGACTTTTTTGAGCAGACCTTCCAGGTTCACCAGTTCCATGATGACCCCGATGCTGCCGGTCAGCGTGCCGGGATTCGCGATAATCCGGTCGGCGGCGGCGGCGATGTAATAGCCGCCCGAGGCGGCCACCGTGCCCATGGAGGCGACGACGGTCTTCTTGTGCTTGCTCCGCACGCGCTGCACGGCGTCATGAATTTCCTGCGACGGGACCACGCCGCCGCCTGGGCTGTCGATGCGCAGCACGATCGCCTTGACGGACGAGCTGTCCCCGAACCGTTTGAGTTCCGCCACCGTGTCTTTCGCATCGAGGATGACCCCCTCGACACGGACGAGCGCGATGCGGTCCTCGCCGGGCACATCGATATCGGAGAGCAAGGCGTTCGCCGCCAGGAGCAGCATCACGCCTGCCAGTGCCAGCCAGAAGAAGCGCCGCCAGCGCTTCTTCTCGCGAGGCGGATGCATGGTGGAGTCGTCAGTCATAGGTCACGAGGCCGGCTGATGACGATCAGCCTTCGTCTCCTTCGTGGTCATCCCGCTTCTTGGATTTTTTCGCCGCGCGTCCGAGACTTTGATCCACTGCCCCCTGCGTGGCGTGATACTCGTCCATGTGTTTGCGATCCGTATCCGACTGATGCTCACGCAGGCTGAGGGCGATTTTTCGTTCCTCGCGGTCCACCTTGATGATCTTGGCGGTGATCTCGTCTTGGGGCTTGAACTTTTCCTCCAGACGCGCCGGGGGCTGCACGCCCGCCTCGCTGATATGGAGCAACCCTTCCACGCCGCTCTCCAATTCAACAAACACGCCGAAGTCGGCGAGCTTGGAGACCTTGCCGGTGACACTGGCGCCCACCCGGTACCGATCGGGGATGTCCACGTCCCAGGGATCGCGCGAGAGCTGTTTGTATCCGAGCGAGAGGCGCTCCTTCTCCTTATCGATTCGCAACACGATCGCTTCGACGTCCTGGGCTTTCTTGAACAGCTCCGAGGGATGCTTGATGTGCTTGGTCCAGGACATGTCGGAAATGTGAATCAGCCCGTCGATGCCCTCGTCCAGACCGATGAACGCCCCGAAGTCGGTCAGACTCTTGACTTTGCCCTGGATCCGGGTGCCTGCCGGGTATTTCGCCTCGACCATGTCCCAGGGATTCGGCGCGGTCTGTTTCATGCCCAGCGAAATCTTGCGGTTGCCGGGCTCGATGTTCAAGACGGCGGCCTCGACCTGGTCGCCGACAGAAACCAGGCGCGAGGGATGCCGGACTTCGTGCGACCACGACATCTCCGAGACGTGCACCAGGCCCTCGATGCCCGGTTCAAGCTCGATAAAGGCGCCATAATCGGTGAGGCTCACGACCTTCCCTTTGACCCGCGTCCCGATCGGATACTTGGCGGCGACGCTGGCCCAGGGATCCGAGCCCTTTTGCTTGACGCCCAGGGAAATGCGCCCGGTTTCGCGGTCATATTTCAGCACCATGACTTCGACCCGGTCGCCCACGGCGAACATTTCCGACGGATGGCCGACGCGTCCCCACGACATGTCGGTAATATGCAGCAGGCCGTCGATGCCGCCCAGATCGATGAAGGCACCGTATTCGGTGATATTTTTGACGATGCCCGGGACCAACTGCCCCTCCTTCAGGTTGGACAGCGTCGTTTGCCGCTTCTTGTCCCGCGATTCTTCGAGTAGCACACGGCGCGAGACGACGACGTTGCCGCGCCGGTGGTTGATCTTGATGATCTTGAGCGGGAAAGTCTTTCCGACCAGCCCGTCCAGATCGCGAATCGGGTGCAGATCGATCTGCGAGCCGGGGAGAAACGCTTTGACGCCGATGTCCACCATCATGCCGCCCTTGATGCGGGTGAGGATCTTGCCGTCCACGATGCGTTCTTCGTTGAACGCTTTCTCGAGGTCCTCCCAGACCTTCATTTTGTCGGCTTTTTCCTTGGAGAGGACCAGGTTGCCGTCCTCATCCTCGCGCTCCTCGATGTAGACCACGAGCCGGTCGCCAACTTTCAATGCCTGCAGCTCTTCGCTGCTGAATTGGTCGCCCGGAATTATCCCTTCGGATTTGTAGCCGATGTCGACGACGACCCGGCCGTGATTGATGGCGACGATCTGGCCTTCGATGATCGTGCCTTCCTCGAAGTTCCGGAACGTTTCCTCGTACAACGCGGCGAGCGCGTTCCGGTCCATTTGTTCTCCTGCCGGTTTTGATGCGATGCTCATGTGTGTGAAACCAATCCTTTCGCGAATCTCCGACTCTCGTCGGGTGCTGATGGTTAAAATGCCCGGTCTCACTCAGCCTTGCGAGACAGGGCAGCCGATCGTCGTTCGACAGGATCGACCGGCGGGGCCACCTGCCCCAGGTCGGCGATCCGGCCCATGACGGTCCGGCTCACGTGCTGATAGAACTCTTTCCCGGAGAGGCGTTGCGCCGCCTCCGTAAAATCAATCGGTGCTCCGAACGTGACACGGATCGGATGCCGCGATACCCACCGCGCTCCCATGGGAAGCGCCTCCCTGGTGCCGGCAAGGTAGGCGGGAATCACAGGACATCCGGTTTCCGCCACAATCATCCCCACGCCCGGTTTGCCCCGCCTCAACGCGCCATCCGCAGTGCGGGTGCCCTCCGGATAAATAACCACGACCTTGCCTTCCTGGATCAGGCGGATCGCCTTGCCGAATCCGTCGCGATCCAGCCGGTCCTGCCGGATCGGGATCCACCCGAGCCACTGCAAGATCGGACGAACAACGGGAAGGAAGAGATCCTGCCTTCCCAGATACCACATGCGCCGTCTGACGCTGCCTCCCACGAACGGGATGTCGACGTAGCTCGCATGGTTGGCCGCAATGAGCACGCCACCCTGAGCCGGGACATGTTCGCGCCCCACCACCCGATAACGGAAGAAGAGCTTCCCTGCCGCATTGACCAGAAGCCACAGGATTCCATACGCGACAGTACTCACAGTTTCGCTGCAATCTTCCCCATCATGCGATCGACGACTTGTTCCACCGTGAGTGTCGAGGAATCGATCACCTCTGCATCCGCCGCCGGGATCAACGGCGCGATTGCGCGGGACTTGTCCCGCTGATCCCGCGTTTCGATCTCCTGCCTTGTCCGTTCCAGCGGCGCCACCCGTCCCGCGCCTGCCAGGTCCTGCTGCCGGCGCCCGGCGCGCGTGTTCACATCGGCGTCCAGAAAAAACTTTGCCTCGGCCGAGGGAAACACCCGCGTGCCGAGATCGCGCCCCTCCGCCACCACGCCGCCGGCTTCGCCCGCGCGGCGCTGGACCGGGAGCAACCATTCTCGCACGGCCGGATTCGCCGACACTTGAGAAGCCATGACGCTGATCTCCGGGGTCCGGAGTTCGTCCGTCACATCCCGGCCGTTTACGGCCATGTGGACCCCGTCGTCTCGCTGGTCCATGCTCACTTGCAGGGCAGGGAGCAGTCTCGCGACAGCCTCCCCATCCTCCGGATCCACGCCTGCCGATCGGACTTTCCAGGCAACGGCCCGGTACAACGCGCCGGTATCGAGATACAGATACCCAAGCCTCACGGCTAACTGCCTGGCGACCGTGCTCTTTCCAGCCCCGGCAGGACCGTCGATCGTCACGATCAGTTGCCTGGCCGATTGGCGCTGCACAGGTTTGTCGATCCGTGGGGTGCGTATTCTATAGTTCTCAACCATTTTTTGTCAATAATTCCAAGAGCTTCGATTCGAATCCTGGAAATGAAGTCTCAATACAGTCAGTATCCTGAATTTTGGTTGTACCATCTGCGGTCAATCCGGCAATGGCCATGGACATGGCAACCCGGTGGTCTCCGTAGCTGGTACAGGCAGCGCCCCGCAGCCGCTTTGTCTTCGTCGCTCCAAGTCCTTGAATGATCAGGCCATCTTTTGTTTCTTCAATCGACGCGCCCATCTTCCTGAGCTCTGTCGTCATCGTGGCAATCCGGTCGCTTTCTTTCACTCGTAACTCGCCGGCGCCGGTAATCGTTGTTTCCCCCTCGGCGAGGACGGCCGCGACGCAGAGAATCGGGAATTCATCAATGGTCTGGGGAATGCGCTCTGCGCCGATTGGGATGCCGTGCAGCGAGGCAGCGCGGACACGGAGGTCCGCGACCGGTTCACCGGCTTCGTCGCGGCGGTTGAGCAGCTGGATGTTCGCGCCCATCTCGGTCAGAATTTCCAGCACGCCGGTTCTGGTCGGGTTGACCCCGACAGAAGTCACGGTCACATCGGATCCGGGCACCAGCGAGGCGCCGACAATAAAAAAGGCTGCGGCTGACAGATCGCCCGGAATCGTCACCGGCTTGGCTGTCCATCCGACGGACGGGCGTCCCTGAACGGACAGGCGCAGGCCGTCTTCGCGGAGCGGAATGCCAAAGTATCGAAACATCCGCTCGGTGTGATCGCGCGAGCGGCGTGGCTCCGTGATGTGCGTCGTGCCTTCCGCGTAGAGGCCGGCCAAGAGGAGGCAGGATTTCACCTGTGCGCTGGCCACCGGGGAATCATAGGCGATCCCGTGCAAGCGACTTCCCGTAATCGCGAGCGGCGCAAACTCGCCGCCCTTGCGTCCGGCAATCCTGGCGCCCATCTCCCGCAACGGTTTGACGATCCGTCCCATCGGCCGTCTCCGGATGGACTCGTCGCCCGTCAGGGTGCTGAAGAAATCCTGCCCGGCCAGCAGGCCGGTCAGCAGACGGATCCCCGTCCCTGAATTGCCGCAGTCCAACGGCTGGCGCGGTTCCGTCAGTCCCCACAGTCCCTTGCCCTGCACGCGCAGGCCGTCCGGCCGCTCCTCGATCTGGATCCCCATCGCCTGGAATGTGCGCATCGTGTTCAAACAATCTTCGCCACGGCAATAGGCCGAGATCGTGCTGTTGCCCTCAGCGAGTGCGCTCAGGATGATGGCGCGGTGGGTGATGGATTTATCGCCGGGGACTGAGATCGTGCCCTTCAACGGGCCGGCCGGCGTGATGGTCAATGAAGACATAGGTGACGAGTGACGAGTGACGAGTGACGAGTAATGAGTGAGCTTTCAGTCCCCAATCGGACCATCGCGTCACGCATCACGCGTCACCCGTCACGGGCCTGTTGAGTTGCTCGCGGACCCTCTTGGCCCGTTCGAGTTCCTGTTCGATGGCCGGTCCATCGCCCGCCTGGATCAGCCGTTTGAGTTGCTGGAGATGGCGCTCGTAGACTTCGATCTGTTTGACGAGGTTCTCGCGGTTCCAGAGAAAAATATCTCGCCACATCTCGGGAGAGCTCGCGGCAATGCGCGTCGTGTCCCGCAGGCCTCCGCCCGAGTACGTGAGCAGGTCGAGTTCCGGCGTCGTCCGTTGCATTTCGGTCAGCGCGTTGATCAGCGCGAAGGCGGCGACATGCGGCAGGTGGCTGACCGCGCCCAGCACCTTGTCGTGCAGCATCGGATCCATCGTCAGCACAATGGACCCCGCGGCTTCCCACAGCGCGCGGACGGTCTGCAAGGCTTTCGGATCGGTCCGCTCCGTGGGCGTCAGGATGCAGCGCGCGCCCTGAAACAGCGTCACGGAGCCGGCCGCCACGCCGGTTTTCTCTTTTCCCGCGATCGGGTGCGCGCCGACGAACCGGACGCCGGTCGGCAGAAGCCTCTCGGCCTGCTCCACCAGCAAACCCTTGACGCTGCCGACGTCGCTCACGATCGCGCCGGGCGCGAGGCTGGCGCCCCACTCCTTCAGGTGCCGCTCATAGGTATCGACCGGAGTGGCCAGGATTACGAGGTCGGCATCGCGCACGCCGTCCTTGGCGTCCGAGACGTAGCGGTCGATGGCGCCGAGCTCGACCGCCGTCTTTAAATTTTCGATCCGGCGCCCGACGCCCACCACGGAGCCGGCCAGCGCGTTCCGCTTGAGCACCATCCCCAGCGAGCCGCCGATGAGGCCGACGCCGATGATCGCGACCTGCTTGAAGTGGACGGGTGCGCTTGGATGGTCGGAAATCGCGGAGGAGGATTTGCCGAGCGGCTGGGCGGTCATGCGCGTCAGATTTCCCGCCCGACCGCCTCGGCG
Organism: Nitrospirota bacterium; assembly: GCA_020028595.1. GTDB lineage: Bacteria > Nitrospirota > Nitrospiria > Nitrospirales > Nitrospiraceae > 2-02-FULL-62-14. Next base: position 3,421 of record JAIBHQ010000001.1, on the reverse strand, counting down.
ATTTTTTTGAGGTCCTGCATCAGATCCTTGAATTTGCTCGGCTTGATGGATTCCTCGCCGTCGCACAGCGCGCATCCCGGGTTGGAGTGGACTTCGATCAGGACGCCGTCGGCTCCCGCGGCGATCGCGGCCTTCGACATGGGCGCGACGAGGTTCCATTTGCCGGTGGCGTGGCTCGGATCCACGATGACCGGCAGATGGGACAATTCTTTTAAGGTCGGAATCGCCGCGAGGTCCAGCGTGTTGCGGTATTGCGTCTCGAATGTCCGGATGCCCCGCTCGCAGAGCATGACGTTGCGGTTGCCGCGGGACATGATGTACTCGGCGGACAAGAGAAACTCCTTGATCGTCGCCGACAAGCCCCGCTTCAGGAGCACCGGCTTGTCATAGGCGCCAACTTCCTTCAGCAGTTCGAAGTTCTGCATGTTGCGGGCGCCGATCTGGATGATGTCGGCCTTTTCCAGGAACAGCTCGATGTCGCGCGTGTCCAGGATTTCGCTGACCACCGGCAGTCCCGTTTTTTTCTTGGCTTCGAGCAGGTAGTCGAGCCCTTCGCGTCCCAGCCCCTGGAACGAATAGGGAGACGAACGCGGCTTGTACGCGCCGCCTCGTAAGATACTCGCACCGCTGGCTTTCACTTCCTGGGCGATGCCGACCGTCAACTCCAGCCGCTCCACCGCGCAGGGGCCCGCCATGATCGTCAGTTTTTTCCCGCCGATTTTGACGCCGCCGACGTCGATGACCGTGTTCTCCTTCCGGAATTCCCGGCTGACCAGCTTCCACGGCGCCAGAATCGGCAGCACGTTCTCCACGCCCGGCAGGGCGGTCAGCGGCTGGTTTTGGAGGATCCGGTCGTCGCCGATCACGCCGATGATCGTCCGTTCCTGTCCGTGGGAGACGTGGGATTTCAAGCCCAGCTCCCGGAGCCGCTCCATGATGTGGTCGATCTCGCCTTCCGTCGCTTCCGGCTTCAACACGATAATCATGTTTGCCTTTTTCCTTCCGCTACCGACCCAGGACCGTTTTCAGCGCCTGCAGGAATTGTCGGTTTTCCTCCGGCAAGCCGATAGTGACCCGTAACATGGTGCCTTCAATGTGGCGCACGATCACGCCCTCGCGCAAGAGGGCGTCGAACACGGCGCGGCCGTCGCGGCCGACGTCGAAATACAGAAAGTTGGCTTCGCTGGGCAGGGGCCGGAACCCGAGCGCCACGAGGCCGGCCCGGACGCCGGCCAGCTCCGTCTGGTTCATCGCGCGGCTCTTCGCCACGTGCTCTTCGTCGCCCAACGCGGCCAGCGCGGCCCGCTGGGCCAGGCTGTTGGCGTTGAACGGCGGCCGCACGCGGTTCAGGTAGCCGGCAATCTCCGGCGTCGTCAGGCCGTAGCCGATCCGTAGCCCCGCCAGGCCGTAAATTTTCGAGAACGTCCGCAGCACAATCGCGTGGCGGCCCCGCTTGACGTATCCGAGGCTGTCCGGGAAGTGCGGATCGCGGGCATACTCGCAGTAGGCTTCGTCGAAGACGACGATCGCATGCTCCGGCACCTGTGCCATGAGCGTCTCCACCTCCGCCGCGTTCACCATCGTGCCCGTCGGGTTATTGGGGTTGCAGACGAACAGCAGCCTGGTGCGCGGCGTGATCGCCTTGGCCATGGCGGCCAGGTCGTGGCGGCCGTCCTTGAGCGGCACGATGACCGGCTTCCCGTGCGCGGCCAGGACTTCCATCTTGTAGATGACGAACGTGTTGTCCGCCATCACGGCTTCGTCGCCCGGCGACAGAAAGGCGCGCGCCAGCATGCCGATGATCTCGTCAGAGCCATTGCCCGGGATCACCTGGTCCAGCGACACCTTCCAGCGATCGGCCAGGGCGGTGCGCAGGCGATGGGCGCTCCCGTCCGGGTACCGGTGCAGCGTCTGGGCCGCCTCCGCCAGCACGGCGAGGGCCTTGGGGGACGGGCCGAGCGGGTTCTCGTTGGACGCCAGCTTGACGATGCGCGAAAGCCCGAGCTCGCGCTGGAGCTCTTCGATCGGCTTGCCCGGTACGTAGGGCGACAGTGACTCGATATCTTTGTGCACTTTTAACGGCATGATTTGGTCGGCGTTATTCGTTAAACGTTAATCGTTAACCGTGAGTTGCTCGGACATCTATTTGTGTTCTTCGGCGATTAACGAATAACGATTCACGGTTCACGCTCTTCAGTTGTGCGAGGGGTACGACCCCAGGATTTTCATAAACAGACAGCGCCCCTTGATTTCATCGAGCGCCTTCTTGACCCGGTCCTCCTCGGCGTGCCCTTCGATGTCGACGAAGAAGATGTATTCCCACGCCTTCCGGCGGGACGGCCGCGACTCGATCTTCGTCATGTTGATCCCGTGCGAGGCAAAAGGGCGCAGCAGATCGTAGAGCGCACCGACCTTGTCCTTGACGGACAGCATCACGGACGTTTTTTCCTTCCCGGTCCGCTCCGGCGCTTTCTTGGAGAGGATCAAGAAACGGGTGAAGTTGTTGATGTTGTCCTCGATCCGCGATTTGATCACCTTCAGCCCGTAGAGCTGCCCCGCCAGCTCCGAAGCAATGGCCGCCGCGGACGCATCGCCGCGGCACAGCTCGGCGGCCCGCGCCGTGCTCGGCACTTCCTGCACCGGCACGTTCGGCAGGTTCGTCTCCAGCCAGTTGCGGCACTGCGCAATGGCGTGGGGATGCGAATAGATTTTCTTGATCCCCTCCAGGCGCCCCGTTTTCGACAGCAGATAGTGGGACACTTCCTGGAGCACCTCGCCGTAGATCGTCAAGTTGGAATCGAAGAACATGTCGAGCGTGTGGTTCACCACGCCCTCCGTGGAGTTCTCGATCGGCACGACGCCGAAATGGGCCCTGCCGCGCTCGACCTCGCTGAACACGTCCTTGATGCTGGTGACGGCGACGTAGTCCGCCGACGCGCCGAATTTCTGGATGCACGCCAGGTGCGTGAAGGTCGCCGGGGGGCCCAGGTACGCGACCTTCTGGGGGCCTTCCAGCGACAGCGACGCGGACATGATCTCGCGGTAGACGGCCCGGATCGCGTCATTGGGAAAGGGGCCCGGGTTCTGGCGCGTCAACCGCGCGATGATTTCCGCTTCCCGCGCCGGCGTGTGGAGGTTGGCCTCGGCGTCGGCCCGCCGCTTCAGCGTGCCGATCTCGATGACGTGCTGGGACCGCTCGTTCAGGAGGCGCAGGATCTCATCGTCGATCCGGTCAATCTCCTTCCGGTACGACTGCAACTCTTTGGAGGGACCCGTCCGGTCTTTCATGACCACGTCGGGCTGGCTGTCTCACCCAGCTCCTGTCCTTTCTCATAGGATGCAACCAACTCAGAATCATACAAAAAGCCGGTGAAGCTTTGCAAGGAATATCAAGGGGATGGAACTCTCTCCGCCGTCCGAC
>JAIBHQ010000220.1 GCA_020028595.1 Nitrospirota bacterium | reverse complement strand
TCGGCCGTGGCCAACGGCGGGTGGCTCATGCGGCCCTACGTCGTGTCGGAGGTCCGGGACAGCAGTGGGCAGTTGATGGCGCAGGTCACGCCGCAAGTCAGGCGGCGTCCGATCACGGCTGAAACGGCCCAGATGCTGGGGACGATTCTGGAAGGGGCCGTCACGGCCGGCACCGGCTCGAAGGCCACGGTGGCCGGCTATCGGGTGGCGGGCAAGACGGGCACGGCGCAAAAGATCGATCCGGAAACCGGTGCCTATTCATCATCGCTCTCCGTGGCCTCGTTTACCGGCTACGTCCCGGCCGAGGACCCTCGCCTGACGATCGTGGTGATCATCGACGAGCCTCAGGGCGATGCCTGGGGCGGCGTCGTGGCGGCCCCGGTCTTTCGGCGGATTGCGGAGCAGGCGCTCCCTTATCTCGGCGTCTCTTCCCAGGAGCCGATCAAGCTGGCCCTGGCGGAGCGGGCGGTGATCGGGATGGCGCCATGACCTTTGCCGAGCTGGTTGAGCCGTTGCGGACGGCCGAACGGCAGGGGAATCTGGATATCGCGGTGACCGCCCTGACGGACGACTCGCGCGCGGTCGGGCCCGGCAGCGTGTTTGTGGCGGTCAAGGGTGAGCGGATGGACGGGCACGCCTTTGTCGGGAAGGCCGTCGCATCCGGTGCCGCCGCGCTGGTCGTGCAAAAAGGGGCGGCTGTGACGGTCGCGGCGCCCGTTCCCGTCGTGCGCGTGGATGATTCGCGGCGAGCCTTGGGTCTGCTGGCGAGCCGGTTCTATCGCGAACCGTCGTCCCGGCTGGGCATGATCGGCGTCACCGGCACGAACGGCAAGACGACGGTGACTTATCTCTGCAAGGGGCTCCTGGAAACCGCCGGGCGCCGCGTCGGATTGATCGGCACGGTCGCGTACCAGATCGGCGCCGAGCGCCTGCCGGCGCCGCACACGACGCCGGGCGCCGTTGACTTGCAGGCGTTGTTGGCACGGATGGCCGATGCGCGCATGGATGTGGTGGTGATGGAAGTCTCGTCGCACGCGCTGGCGCTCGATCGTACGGTCGGCTGCGAGTTCGACGTGGCGATCTTTACCAATCTGACGCAGGACCATCTCGATTTTCACGCCGACATGGAGGACTACTTCCAGGCGAAACTCCGGCTGTTCTACGGCTTGATGCCGACGGGCGAAAAACTCCGGCCCAAGCGCGCGATCGTCAACATCGACGATGCCCGTGGGCCGCGCGTGCGCGAGGCCAGTCGCGCCCCCGTGTGGACCTATGCGGTCCACCAGCCGGCCGATCTGCGGGCCGAAGAGGTCCGGCTGGCGCTGAGCGGCACCCGCTTCACCGCGGCGACGCCGCATGGACGGTTTCCGATCGAGAGCCGGCTCGTGGGCGAGCACAACGTCTACAACATCCTCGCGGCGATCGGCGTGGGGTTGCACGAAGGGCTGTCGCCCGAGATGGTCCAGCGGGGGATCGCCTCGGTGACGAACGTGCCGGGCCGGTTCGAGCGGGTGGAGGCCGGGCAACAGTTCACCGTCGTGGTGGATTATGCCCACACAGACGACGCGCTGTTGCGGCTACTGACCGCTGCGCAGGCGCTGAAAACGGGCCGGATCATCACCGTCTTCGGGTGCGGCGGCGACCGCGACCGGGGCAAGCGGCCCAAGATGGGGCGCGTGGCGGCGCGGCTCAGCGACGTCGTGATCGTGACGTCCGACAACCCGCGCAGCGAAGATCCCGCGGCGATCGTGCGCGAGATCGAAGCGGGCGTGCGTGACGCCCGCGAAGGCGCGCCGGTCCGGTACGAGGTGATCGTCGACCGCCGCGCGGCGATCGAGGCGGCCGTGCGCGAGGCGAAGCCCGGCGACACAGTGCTCATCGCGGGCAAGGGCCACGAGGACTATCAGATCGTTGGGTCCACGCGCCTGCATTTCGACGATCGCGAAGCCGCGCGGGCGGCGATCGAAGCGTTGCGCACATGATGTCCGTCGCCACGTGCTGGCAGCCGGCGCCGCTCGCCGCGCTGGGGAAATACACGATGCCGCTCTTTATCGTCGGGGAAATCCGGGAGATCGTCAGCGCCCAGCTGCTGACGGGAGAGGATCCGCGCGTCGCCAAGCAGGGCGTCCGGCGGCTCTGCACGGATTCCCGAGAGATCGGCCGCGGCGATCTGTTCGTGGCGCTGAAGGGCGAGCGGATGGACGGCCACGACTTCGTCCCCGTCGCCTTGCGGCAGGGCGCGGTGGGCGCGCTGGTGCGGGACGACTATCGTCTCCCGTCCGCCGCGCCCCGGAAGGTGCGCGCGGCCATCGGACCGGTGCTGCTGGGCGTCCGGGACACGCTCCTGGCCTATCAGCGATTGGCCGCGCACCATCGCAACCGGTTCCAGATTCCGGTCGTGGCCGTGACGGGCAGCAACGGCAAGACGACGACGAAAGAGATGGTGGCCGACGTCCTGGCGCGACGATGGCCCGTTCTCAGGACCGAGGGAAATTTGAACAACCGCATCGGCGTGCCGCAGACCTTGTTTCGGCTCACGCCACGCCACAAGGCAGCCATCGTGGAAATGGGCGTGGACCAGCCGGGCCAGACGGCGCGCCTCTGCGAGATCGTCCGGCCGACGATCGGGCTCATCAC
>JAIBHQ010000219.1 GCA_020028595.1 Nitrospirota bacterium | reverse complement strand
TTTTCTGCGTATCATGTGTTGGGCGGCAAGATTCCACCAAGCACGTTCCGAGGCAAACTGGTGCTGGTGGGCCCGCTGGCCGCCACTGCCGGTGCGGTGCCGTACGAGACGCCGACCTCCCTGTCCATCCCCGGACTAGAAGTCACCGCGAACGTCATCCAGAATATGCTGGGTCAGAGTTTTCTGACCGTGCCCCGCTGGGCACTCGCCTTCGAGCTAAGCACCATTCTGTTGATCGGGGTCTTTGTGGTGCTGGCGCTTCCGCGGATCGGGACCAAATGGTCGGGTATCGTGGGGGGAACCATGCTGGTGAGTTATCTGGGATTTGTGGCGATCGCGTATGCCTCCAAAGGATACGTGCTGACGGTCGTCCACCCGATGCTGCTGCTGATTCTCGGATACACCTTCATTGCCGCAAAGCGGGCCCTGCTGGCTGAAAAAACCGGCGTCATGGATGCGGGCTCGGCCGAAACCAACCGGATGCTGGGCTTGACCTTCCAGGGTCAGGGCATGCTGGATCTGGCGTTCGACCAGTTCAGGTCCTGTCCCCTTGACGACACGATGAAAGAGCTTCTCTACAACCTCGGGCAGGATTTCGAGCGCAAACGCATGTCGAGCAAGGCGCTGTCCGTGTACCAGCACATCGCCACCAAGGGGAAGGGGTATAAGGACATCGAGCAGCGCATGAAACGCCTGAGCGCGGCTGAGACTGCCGGAGTCGGCGGGAAGTCGGCGTCCGGAGGGTCGTTGCTGGCGGAGGGCAGCGATGTGAAGCCGACGCTGGGACGCTACGAAATTGTGAAAGAGCTGGGCCGCGGCGCCATGGGCATCGTCTATCGCGGGAAAGACCCCAAGATCCACCGCTCGGTGGCGATCAAGACCATGCGCATGGACGAAGTCGATGCGGAGGAAGTGGCCGACGTCAAGATGCGGTTTTTCCGGGAAGCGGAATCGGCCGGCAAGCTTTCCCACCCGAACATCGTGACTATTTATGACGCTGGGGAGGAGGCGGATCTGGCCTATTTCGCCATGGAGGTTCTGGACGGGGTCGATCTCAAGGACTTGTGCAAGAAGCGCAATCTGCTGCCGGTGAAACGGACGGTCGAGATTGTGACGAAAGTGGCCGAAGCCCTGGACTATGCGCACAGCCAGAGCGTGGTGCACCGGGATATCAAGCCGGCTAACATCATGGTGATGCCTGACGGCACCGTCAAGGTGACGGATTTCGGGATCGCCCGCGTCACGACGTCGGCCAAGACGCAGACCGGGATCGTGCTCGGCACGCCCAGCTACATGTCGCCGGAACAGTTGTCGGGAGTCAAGGTAGACGGACGTTCGGATATCTTTTCGCTGGGCGTTGTCCTCTTCGAGATGCTGACAGGCGAGCGCCCCTTCCAGGGGGACAGCGTCGCCACCTTGATGTACACCATCGCCAATCAGCCGCATCCGTCTCCTTTTGAGCTGCGTCCGGATCTGCCGAAGTCGCTCGGGCCCGTCATCGACCGCGCGCTCGCGAAGGATGTGACCAAGCGCTATCAGCGCGGGTTGGAGATGGCCCAGGACCTCCGCACCGTCATCCAGAGTCTTCCCAGTTAGCGATCGCGCATGGACATCGCATTCGGCGCAAAAACCGACGTCGGTCTGAAGCGGGAGCATAACGAGGACAGCCTCTGCGCTGATCCGAAGCTCGGGCTGTTCGTCGTCTGCGACGGGATGGGCGGGCGCAATGCCGGCGAAATTGCCAGCACCCTAGCCGTGGACATCATCCAGAAGCACTTAGGCGATGCTCAGAAAAACGCATCGCTTCCGCTGATCGGCGCCCATAACGCGAAACTATCCCCCCAGACCAACCGGTTGGCCAGCGCTGTGCGGCTGGCCAATCAGATCGTCAATGGCGCCGGTCGCGCCAAGCCGGGCCAATCCGGCATGGGGACGACCGTGGTCTCCGCACTCATCAGCGGCCCGACGCTTTCCGTGGCCCATGCCGGCGACAGCCGGATGTACATGGTCCGTGACGAGCACATGCATGCGCTGACGGTCGACCACTCGCTGGTCGCCGAGCAGGTCCGGCAGGGCGTGTTGACGGAAGAGCAGGCGGAGCAGTCGGCCCAGAAAAACATCGTGACCCGCGCGCTAGGGGTGGAAGAGACGCTCCAGGTCGACCTGGATGAAATCGAGCTGGCCAAGGGAGACATCATTCTGCTCTGCTCGGACGGGCTGACGAAAGGCGTCAAACCGAATGAGATCATGCGGGTGCTGCGGCAGGAGAAGGAGCCGCAGGTAGCGTGCGACCGGCTGATCAAGATGGCCAACGCGGCCGGCGGGGAGGATAACACGACGGTGATTGTGATTCAGGTTAGGAAACTGTCCGGTCCGGGGCTCTGGCAACAGCTCATGAAGCACGTGACTTCATAGCGCGCGGCTTGGTTGGCGATGCCGAAGATCGTGCTCAAATTTGCCGATAAGGTTGTCAAAGAGGTGGAGCTGAAGGACGCCGTGCTCACGATCGGCCGCAAGGACGAAAACGACCTGGTGATCGACAATCTGGCCGTCTCCAGCTGCCATGCGCGGATCGCCCGGATTGACGACGCCTTTGTGATCCAGGATGCGGAGAGCACCAACGGCATCTTTCTCAACGGCG
>JAIBHQ010000218.1 GCA_020028595.1 Nitrospirota bacterium | reverse complement strand
TCCATCGAGGCGACTTTCATGCCCAGCGGGCCGACCGGCGGCGCGGCGCCCTCGGGCGTGATGGTCAGCGATTGTCCATGCATCCCCAGCATGCGCGGCACGCAGGGGCCGTTGAGGTCCACATCCAGCACGCCGACCTTGTTGCCCAGGCGGGCCAGCGCGAGCGCCAGGTTCACGGTCGTCATGCTCTTGCCGACGCCGCCCTTGCCGCTCATCACCGCGAGCTTGTGCTTGACCCCGGCCATGCGGGCCTGGACCTGCTTCATCTGCTCGGTGATCTGCTGGACAACTTTGGCGTCGTCGCGATACTGCAGCTTCCCGAGGATGGCTTTGAGGTCTTGCTCGCTCATCTCACGTGCCTCTTTTCCAGGCAGCACCGTAGCACAGGGTTTTCAGGGCAGTCAAACCACTCAAATTGAGTACTGAAACGTGGGTCGCACGCCGACCGCCTGCGCCAGGACGCCCTTTCGCTTCAATTCTTCGATGATCTGCTTCGCGGCCTCGTCAAAATTCTTGGGTCCGGCAAAATGCAGATCCGTGTTGGGCGGCAGTTCTTCGTCCGCCTTGCTCATGTGCACGGCGATGACCGGCGCCGGATTGACCAGCGTGCGAATGGAGGGCAGCGCCTGCCGGTAGGCCTGTCCGAACGGATTGGTCGTCGAGATGACAATCAAGCCCGTATCAATTAACAAGCGGGCGACTTCGCCGTAACGGCGGGCCGTTTCTGTGGCGTCGGCCTCTCCCATGTCGGCGTCAAGGCCCCGGCGGAGATTTTCGCCGTCCAGCAGGTAGGCATGGCGGCCTTCCGCCACCAGGAGCGATTCCAATTTGCGGGCCAGGAAGGATTTGCCCGTGTGCTCGCCGCCGGTGAGCAGCACGATGGCGGCACGGTGCCCATAGTGTTGGGCCCGGGCTTCAATACCGACCTCGCCCTTGATCCAGGCAAAATCCCGCTTGCGGGCCTCGTCGCGCAGGAATTCCTGTTCGTCACGGACTAATTCCGTGATGATGCCGCCGCCGGCGATGTCGTATTCGTCGACGACGACAAACCGGCCGGTGATCTCGGAGGTGGAGGAGAGGTCGAACGCAATCGGCGTTTTGGTACGAAAGGTGACTTCGGCGACCTGATTTTTCCCCACGTTCTGGCCGCCTTCCTGGTGGCCGAGATCCGCCGTGTCCACGATCCGGTGAATGGCGGCTGCTTCGCAATCGACTTCTTTCGTGGCCAGGCGCAGCAGATATTTCCGGCCCCGCGCCAGCGGTTTCTGGCCGAGCCAAAACAGATTGGCCCGCAGCGCGGTGGACACGAGGGGAATGTCGTCCTGACGCGAGGCGATTTCGCCCCGCTCGATGAAGATTTGCTCGTCCAGCGTCACGCCGACGGATTGGCCGGCCCGCGCCTCCGTCGGCTGAGGCTCGACGTTAAAGGCCTCGATCGTTTGCACGACGGCGGTCTTGTTGGACGGCGAGAAGACCAGACGGTCGCCGACCTTCACATGGCCCGCGGTGATGCGTCCGGCGATAATCCGCCTCGCGTCGAATTTGTAGACATCCTGCACCGGGAACCGCAACGCCTGCTCGGCGCTGGCCGTTTCTTTCTTGAACAGGCCGAGCGCGTCCAGCACGGTCGGGCCCTTGTACCAGGGCATGCGGGTGCTGCGCGTGGCGAGGTTCTCGCCGAACTTCGCGCTCACCGGAATGACCTGGGCGGGAACCACTTTAAATTGGCTCAGGAACTCACGATATTCCTTTTCGATGCCCGCAAAGACGTCCTGCCGGTAGCCGACCAGGTCCATTTTATTGACGACCACGGCGACCTGCTTCACGCCCAGCATCGACAATAGATAGCCGTGTTTTTTGGACTGCTCCTTCACGCCTTCCAGCGCGTCGATCAATAAGAGTGCCGCTTCCGCGCGCGCCGCGCCCGACACCATGTTCTTGAGGAACTCCTTGTGCCCCGGCGCATCGATGATGATGTACTGCCGGCTGTTCCAGATGAAGAACGTGCGGGCCGTGTCGATGGTGATGCCCTGCTCCTGTTCTTCCAGAAAGGCGTCGAACAGAAACGCATACTCGAATTCCTTGCCCTGTTGGCGGCAGATCGCCTGCACCTTCTCGATCTTGCCTTCCGGCAGCGAGCCCGTGTCGGCATAGAGGCGCCCCAGCAAGGTGGACTTGCCGTGGTCCACGTGGCCCACGATGACGATCTGCATCGTCTCGCTCGGTTTGGTCACAGTCTCTGCTTGCGTCTTCGTCGTCATACAATTTCCAATAAGATAATCAGGAATCTATTTTTATAACGGCTCACCATCCGCGCATCGTCATGCGCGGTTTTCTTGGTGAGCCGTGACTCTCCTTCTATTTAGAGCTGCAGTTAACTCTTCAGCTGAGGACGGCTGGGCTGGCCCAACTGCGGCCGTCGAGCGAGCACATTCTGATCGTGCGCGCTCCGGGAGCACAGGGCTAGACCAGTTGTCCTCCGATTCCTCCGTCACATGTACCCGTCTTTTCGGAGCAGCTCCATCCCTCGCCCCTCGTCCTGCGCGCGGCCGGCCCGCTCGGCGATGTTCGTGTGGCGCAGTTCCTCGATGATCTCGTCCACGGACTTCGCCGTGGATTTGATCGGAAACGTGCAGGGCGCGCAGCCC
>JAIBHQ010000217.1 GCA_020028595.1 Nitrospirota bacterium | reverse complement strand
CTCGCTCCGGACCGGGCCATCGCCCAGAGTTGCGTGGGATGTCACAACAGCCATCCCAGCAGCCCCAAACAAGACTTCAGGCTCAACGACATCATGGGCGGGGTCGAGATCAGCATTCCGATCGAATCCGCCCTGCAATCGGCCCGCCGGGATCAGTTGTGGCTGGTCGCCGGCGGAGGCGGTATCAGCTTCATCGTCATGCTCCTGATCCTCTGGGGCTCGCGAGTCGTCGTGACGCAACCGGTCCGCGAGCTGACGACACAGATGCAAAAAATTTCCGGGGCCAGCGGCGACGTGGCCGAGGAGCCGACGATCCGCCGGAAAACCGAGCAGGCCATGGGCGAAGAGATCCGGCAGCTCTGGCACGGATTCTGGGACATGTACCTCAGCCTGCGCCGGCACCAGCAGGAGCACTCGACCGATTTGGAGCAACAGGGCATCGAGATGCAGATCCTGAACCAGCGCCTCATCGACATGCAGAAAATCACGCAATCCATGCAACAGGCCATCTCGGAAGAAGAGGTCTACCGCATCCTCTGCCACACCCTGCAACAGAGCATCTCGTTGCAGCAAATCCTCATTCTCCGGCTTAATGCCTCCGAGGATCGCCTCGAAACCATCTGGGCCTCGCCCACCCGCGAGGATCTCCCGATCGACGGTTACCCGGTCTGGAACGAGCCCCATCGATGCCCCGTCATCCGTTCCGGCCGCGAATATAAGGTGCAGGACACGTCCCGCGACCTGGTCTGCGCGTCGAGCGTCTCGAACAAGCAATCCGGAAGTTACTGGTGCGTGCCACTGGTCATCGGCGGACGAACGATCGGCGTCGTGCACCTGCTCAGCCAGGAAATCAACCGCTGGACGGAAGACACCTGCCACTGGATCGAGGCCCTCGTCAACGTGGCTGCGCCGATGATCGGCCATCTCCAGCACCTCGAGCGGGCCAAGCGGCGCGCGTTGATCGACGAGCTGACCGGCACCTACAACCGCCGCTTTCTGGAAGAAGCGCTCGCCAAGCTGGTCGTGCCGGACGATCGGCGGAGAGGCCAGGTGCTGAGCCTGATGGTGATCGATCTGGACCACTTCAAAAAGGTCAACGACACCTACGGGCACCAGGTGGGCGATCTGGTCCTGAAAACGGTCGCCCAAACCCTGCACAAGACCTTGAAGGATAGCGACGTGCTGGCGCGCTACGGTGGAGAGGAATTCGTCATCGTGCTCCCGCGAACCGACACGGTCGGGGCTGTCGCGGTCGCCGAGCGTCTGCGTATCGCCGTGGCGGGGCTCACGCTCCGGAAGCTGGCGCCCGTCGCGCCGGAACGGGTGACGATCAGCGTCGGCGTCGCCTCCTGCCCGGTCCATGCCACGACAGTCGCCGAATTGATCCACGCCGCCGACGAGGCGTTGTACAAATCCAAATCGCAAGGGCGCAACCGCGTGACCTGCGCTCCGGATTCGCTCGAAGTCGCCTTCCAGAACCCCGACGAACAAGACACTCCACGGTGAACGTCCCCACCGCCGTCATTACCGGAGGCGCCCGGGGCATCGGGCGCGCGATCGCCCTCGATCTCGCGGCACGAAAGTGGCGCGTGGCCATCTGCTACCGTACCAGCGAGAAGGAAGCGGCCGATACCGCCCGCGAGATCGCTGCGCGAGGCGGCGAGCCGCTGGTGATCCGTTGCGACGTCTCCGATCCCGCCGCCGCCAGGAACCTGATCCTTCAAGTGGAACAGTCGTGGGGACGGATCGACGCCCTCGTCAATTGTGCCGGCCCCTACCACCGCCTGAATCTATTGGACGAAACCCCGGCGGGATGGAACGAGATGTTCGATCACAACCTCCATCCCATCTTTTATCTGGCGCACGCCGCCGCGCCGGGCATGAAAGCGCGCAAACAGGGACGGATTATTAATTTCAGCATGGCGAATGCGGATCAGATGATCGCGCAACCGGAGGTGACCGCGCACTACATCGCGAAGGCGGGCGTGCTGATCCTGACGCGGACGCTGGCGAAACTCTTGGCGCCCCACGGCATCACCGTCAACGCGATCTCGCCAGGCTTTATCGATTCCGGCAGCGCGCCGCCAGATGAACTGGCCGGCATGGCCAAAAAGATTCCGGCCGGTTATGTCGGTGAGGTCAAGGATACGGTTGCGGCGGTGAAGTTTCTCTTGTCAGACGAAGCCCGCTATGTGACAGGGACCAACATCCATGTCAGCGGAGGGTGGGGAATTTGAAAGAGCGTGACGAGTGACGCGTGACCAGTAACGAGTAGAAGAAAGCTCCCAGAAGTCTCTGAACTCGTTACTCATCACGCATTACACATCACTCACTTCCCGAAGGCCTTCTTCAAGAGCGGTTCGATTTCACCCTTGGCGGCCATCGGATCGAGGATGTCCGTGTCACCATAAAATTGTCCGTCGATGAAGACCTTGGGCAGGGTCGGCCAGTTGGTCATCTTGGCCAGAAACTCCCGCTTGGCCGGATTCTGCAGCACGTCGATCAGCTCGAAGGGGAACCCGTACCGGTCGAAGAACTGTATCGTCTCCCGTGTGAACCCGCACATCGGCATCTGTTTCGTGCCCTTGCCGTAAATCAGAATCTTGTTCGCCTTGATCTCGCGTTGCACTTCTTCTTCGATGGGATTCGACAT
>JAIBHQ010000216.1 GCA_020028595.1 Nitrospirota bacterium | reverse complement strand
TTGATGAAGCTCGGCCACTTCTCGATCATCCGCATTTGCTACGAGATCATGCCGGACCTCACGCGGCAGTTGATGCCGATTGCGGCGGTCCTCTGCATCTTCAGCATCATCTACGGCGGGCTCGTGGCCTTCTACGCGAAGGACACGAAATACGTCATCGGGTACAGCAGTTCGAGCCACATGGGCTACGTGTTCCTGGGCATGGCGGCGCTGGATTACATCAGTCTGAGCGGCGCGATCATCTATATGTTCGCGCACGCGATGGCGACGGGGATGCTCTTCGCCATGGCCGGCTGGGTCTACGACCAGACCCACACGCGGGACATTCCGTCTCTCGGAGGGCTGATCAATCGCATGCCGTTCGTCTCGGGGTGTTTCATTGTGGCCTGCATGGCCTCGGTCGGCATGCCGGGCACCGTGAATTTCATTGCCGAAGTCATGATCCTGGTCGGCGCCTGGCACAAGTATCCCTTCCAGGTGTTCGTGGCGGTGGTCGGCATCGTGCTGACGATGGGGTATCTCTTCCGCATGATGCGCGGGCTGTTCTACGGTCCGATGGACGAACACTATGCCCACGCCCACGACGCGGTCTCGATGGTGGACCGGTTCCCGCTGCTGCTCATGATCGCCTGCAGCATCGGATTCTTCTTCTTCCCGTTGCATTTCTATGACGTGGTGCGCGCCGGCGTCGATCCGCTGATCGCCCGCATCATTGAAGTCGTGCCGGTTGTCTCGCAAGCCGGGGGTATGGAGCAGAGCCATCAGCTGTCAGCCGTCAGCCGACAGCTTGGCGGAGGAATCGGCCCTCTTCCCTAAAGCTGAAAGCTGACCGCTGAAGGCTTGTCGCCGAAGGCGAATACGAATGAGCGAGTCCATATAAGCTATGACATTTAACCTCACGTTGAGTCCCGCCGATCTGCTGCTGATGCTGCCGGAGCTGTTTCTCACGCTGTGGCTCTGCGTCGTTCTGATTATTGATTTCTCCATGCCGCGGTTCCCGAAACGGAATCTGGCCTATCTTAGCGTGCTCGGGCTGGCGGTGGTGCTGGCCAATCTCGTCTGGTACGACCGGGCCGGCGTGACGGGCACCCTGTTCAATCACATGTTCGTGCTGGACCGGATGGCCATCTTCTTCAAGATATTCATCGTTGCCACCACGATCCTCGTGATCCTGGCCTCGATCGACTACGTCAAGCGGTTCAAATTTTTCAAAGGCGAATATTACTTCCTCGTGCTGATGTCGGCCCTGGGCATGATGTTCATGGCCTCGGCCAACGATCTGCTGTCCATCTTCATCACGCTGGAGTTCTCGACCTTCGGCTTCTACGTCCTGGTCGCGTACCTGCGTGAAGACCCGGCGTCCAACGAAGCGGGGCTGAAATTCTTCATCCTGGGCGTCTTCGCGGCGGGGCTGCTGGCCTACGGCATCAGCCTGGTCTACGGCGAGACGGGGAAGATCGTGCTCTCGGACATCGCATCCGCCCCGGCGACGCCGGGACTCATCATCGGCTACCTGCTGATCTTCGCAGCCCTCGGATTCAAGATCGGCGCGGCGCCGTTTCATTCGTGGATTCCCGACACCTATCACGGCGCGCCCACGCCCGTGACGGCGTTCCTTTCCATCGCGCCCAAGGGAGCGGCCTTCGCCATTTTATTGAGGCTGTTTTTTATCTCGCTCGCGGCCTTCAAGCCGGCCTGGGTGCTGCTGCTGGTTCTCACGTCAATTTTGTCGATGACATACGGAAATATCGTCGCGATTGCCCAGAAGAACATCAAGCGGTTGCTGGCCTATTCGGGCATTGCGCAAATCGGCAACGTGCTGATCGGCCTCGCCGCCGGCACCAAAATGGGGAGCGATGCCATCCTGTTTTATCTCTTAACGTACCTGTTCGCGAATCTCGGCGCCTTCGCCATCGTCATCGCCGTGGGCAACCTGATCAACAGCGATGAGATCGAGGACTACAACGGCTTGAACCGCCGCTCGCCGTTTCTGGCGTTCGCGATGCTGGTGTTTCTGTTGTCGCTGGCCGGCGTGCCGCCGCTGGCGGGCTTCATCGGCAAACTCTACATCTTTGTCGCCGCGATCAAGGAAGGGCTCTACACGCTGATCATTGTCGGGCTCGTCAACGTCGTGATCTCGATCTACTACTACCTCGTCGTCGTGAAGAAGATGTACATCAACGAGCCGGTGGACAATTCTCCGCTGGTTGTCTCCCCGCCGATGCAAGCCGTGATTTACGCCAGTCTGGCCGGCACGCTGATCCTCGGTATCTACCCGCAGCCCGTCATCGATTGGGTGGTGTCCGCGACCATGATGTTCTCTCACATCGTCGCGCCTACTGTTGCCGTCATGCCACCTGTCATCGGTGGCTGACTAGGCCGTTGAAAAAGCCTTCCAGCGTTGTTCTCGGTCGTCCGTCTCCCTGCGACGTACCCAAAAACGTGCGTCTCAGTCGGATGTAAATTTACACCCTGTTCGTCGTCCTCCTATCGGGGTAAAATCCTCCAGGTTCCAGAACGTCTATTTGAAAGGGGGTGTCTCATGGCGGAGTTTTCAAGGAAGTGGCGAAGTACAACAAGTGGAAAGTGCAGGGGCCGAAGTCCTGCTTCGTCGTGCTGGGCGATGATCGGGTCGGCGCCGTGGCCGATGTGTTGGGGCGCCTGGTGGATGCCAGGATCAATGTCACGGCGGCAGACGCAGTGAGCGCGGGCATGGGCCGGTTTGCCGTCTTGATATTCGTGAAGCCTGGTGCGGTGAAGAAAGCAGCGGCCGCGCTGGGGGCGTCATAGAAGAAGTGATCAGTTATGAGTTATCAGTGATCGGCGCAGGAGAATCATGAAGAGAATATTGATCGTACTCGCGGCGTTTGCGTGCGTGATGGCTGCGGGGGTGTCCGGAGGGATGGCCGGGCAGAACGCTGCGCTGGTGGGCACGTGGAACGGCGAGTTCGGCGGCGAGCCGTTCCAACTGATCCTGAATGCCGATGGGACCGGCCAGATGGATGGGCCCATTCAATGGCAGGTGCAGGGAAGCAAGCTCGT
>JAIBHQ010000039.1 GCA_020028595.1 Nitrospirota bacterium | reverse complement strand
TCCTTCGAAAGCAGGGAGGGTGAGGGAAAGTAAAAATTGAAAAGTGAGAAGTAAAAGGTAAAGAGAGAGAAGGAAGGACAAGAGAGTCCTGCTTAAGAATGGTCATCACGGTACCGAGTTTCGCCGACACCCGGCAGGGCGTGCGGCATTTTTTCGGGACGAGGCACGAGCCGGCCGGACCGGATCGAGCCGTGCACATGGTGGTCTCAGTGCACCAGGTGCATGGGACGGATGTGCTGGTGGTCGATCGTCCGGTGGCCGGCCCGCAGACGTTCGAAGGCGGGTGGGATGCGCTGGTCACCGATCAGCCGGGCGTGCTGCTGACGGTCCGGACGGCCGATTGCGTGCCGGTGTTGATTCACGATCCGGTTCACGGCGTGGTGGCGGCGGTGCATGCCGGCTGGCGTGGCGCGGTCGCCGGGATCGTGCAGAAGACCCTCGCCGTGATGACACAACGTTTCGGATCGCAGGCGGCATCGCTTCGAGTGAGCATCGGTCCTTCCGTCGGTTCCTGCTGCTACGAGGTGGATGAACCGGTTCTGAGCCGGCTCCGGGCCGGGTACGCGGATTGGCGCAGCCTCGTGCAGGAAACGAAACCGGGCGCCGCGCGGTTGAACCTGCGCGGGCTCGTGCGCGGCCAGGCGCAATCGGCCGGCGTGCGGGAGGACGGGATTCACAGCGTCAGCCTGTGCACGATCTGCCATCCCGACCTCTTTCATTCGTATCGGCGCGACGGGACGGCCCGCGACACGATGGTGAGCGGCATCATGCTGTCTCCCCGACGGCGGGCGCCACGGCGCACGCGCGGGAAACGCCGGGCCGACTGACAACGCCCTGTGCTTCCGGTACAATACCTTTCGGCAACGCAGAACGATGAGCGATGAACGATGAGTCCGACTCAGCACCCAGCACCCAGCACTCAGGACTGGATTCTGGTCGCATTGCCCGCAATGTGCGCGAGGTGCTCGCGCGGATCAGCCGGGCGGCGATCCGCGCCGGCCGCCGGCCTGACACCATCCGCCTGATCGCCGTCACGAAGTCGGTGCCGGCGGAACGCATCCGTCCGGCGGTCGAGGCGGGCGCGCGAATCTGTGGCGAGAACCGGCTCCAGGAGGCGCTCCCGAAAATCGAAGCGCTGGGAGGGCATGATCTCCGCTGGCACTTTATCGGCCGGCTGCAGCGGCGGAAGGTCAAGGCGGTTGTCGGAACGTTCGAGTTGATTCATTCGGTGGACAGCGTGGAACTGGCGGCCGAAATTGACCGCCGCGCGGGAGAAGCCGGGTTGCAGCAGAGCGTGTTGCTCGAAATCAATGTGGGCCGGGAAGCGACGAAGACCGGGTTTTCGCCGGATGAGGCGGCAAACGTCGTGACGGTTCTCGATGCGATGCCGAATCTGGCGGTGAGAGGCCTGATGGCGATTCCACCGCCTGCACCGGGTGCCGACGACGCCCGTCCGTATTTTCAAGCGATGCGCGAACTGGCCCGCTCGCTGGCAAGCCCGCATCTTCACCGGGTCCGGATGGAAGAATTGTCCATGGGCATGTCCCGGGATTTCGAGGCGGCGGTCGAGGAAGGGGCGACGATGGTACGGATTGGGACAGCCATTTTTGGTGAGCGGCGTGGCTAAATCAGGGAAGGCGACGACGATTGCAGTCATCGGGGCCGGGCAGATGGGCGAAGCCCTGATCGGCGGATGGTTGGCGGCGAAAACGGTGGTTCCCGACGCGCTGTTCGCCACGGATGCCAGCGCCGAGCGGCGCGATATGATGAAACGGCGCTTCGGAGTGCGCACCGGATCGGACAACCGCGACGCGGCGTCCTGGGCCGATGTGGTGGTGCTGGCGGTGAAACCGCAGATTCTCGATGAGGTGGTGAAAGGCCTGTCGTCCGCGCTGGCGGGCAAGCTCGTGCTCTCGATTGCCGCCGGCGTGACGATCGCGCATCTTGCGAAGCTGGCTCCGAAAGGCGCGCGCATCGTGCGTGCGATGCCCAACACGCCGGTGCTGGTCCGCGACGGAGTGTCGGCGCTCTCGTTCGGAGCCGGTGTCACGGACAAGGATCAGCAGCTCGCCCGCCGCCTGTTCGAGGCGGTCGGCCGGGCCGTCGTGGTGGAAGAACGGTTGATGGATGCGGTGACCGGCTTGAGCGGCAGCGGCCCGGCCTATGTCTTTCTGGCGATCGAGGCGCTCGCGGATGGCGGCGTCAAGATGGGCTTGCCCCGGACGGTCGCGGATCTGCTGGCGGCACAGACGGTGCTGGGCGCGGCGCGGATGGTGCTGGAGACCGGCGAGCATCCGGCCAAGCTGAAGGATCGCGTGGCGTCCCCGGGCGGGACGACGATCGCGGGGCTGCATCGCCTTGAGCAGGGCGGACTTCGTGCCACGCTGATGGCGGCGGTGGAAGCCGCGGCAAAACGGTCGGAGGAGTTGGGGCGGGAGATCAAGCGCTGATGTTTGTCGCCGGCAATGCGGTGCAGGGCCTGGCCAAGATTGTGGAACTCTTCCTGCAATTGTACATGTGGATCATTATCGCCCGCGCACTGGTCTCCTGGGTGAATCCCGATCCCTGGAATCCGATCGTGCAGTTTCTGGAGCGGGCCACCGAGCCGGTGCTGGCGCCGATCCGGCGACGATTGGGGTGGCAGATGGGGATCGATCTATCGCCGTTTCTGGCGATTTTAATCATTGTGTTTCTGCAGTACGCCGTGGTGGCATCGCTGTACGAGGTCGCCGCCCAACTGCACTAAGCGAACGCTTGCGAGGTGAACGATGAGAATCACGCCGCTCGACATTCAACATATGGTCTTCAAGGTGTCCCTGCGAGGCTATAACCGGCAGGACGTGGACCGGTTTCTTGAGGAAATTGCCCAGACGGTCGATGAGTTGAATCGTGAGCTTGCGATGTTGCGCGAAAAGTTGGGATCGACGGAAGGGCAACTGACCGACTCCAAAAAGGCCGAGACGGCGCTGACGAGGACGCTCGTGTCCACGCAAACCATGACGGAGGAACTGAAAGAGGCGGCCAAGCGGGATGCCGAGCTGATCGTCAAGGAAGCGGAAGTGATGGCGGCGGATCTGCTGAGGCACACCCGCGAGGAGATGGCCAAGCTCCAGCGCGAACTCTCCGATCTTCGCAAGCAGCGGGCGATGGCGATCGAGCGGCTGCGCGGGACGTTGCGGACGTTCGATCGGGCGTTGAATCTGGAAGAGCAGGACGGGGACTCCTCGACTGGAATGGAGCCGATGGTGGATGATGAGCCGATGACCGGTCATCCCCCCCGCTGACGATCGAACTTGCCCGGCAGCATGAGCCAACCTGATCGTATCGCCAATGCCATGAACGCTGCGGTGGACGGCGGCGTGTTTCCCGGCGCCGTGCTGCTGATCCGTCTTCGCGGGGAACGCGTCTATCACCGGGCATTCGGTTGCGCCGCGCTGGTTCCCGCCCGGGAACCGGCCCGCCTCGAGACGATCTACGATCTGGCCTCGCTGACCAAACCGCTGGCCACCACGACGGCAGTGTTGCGCCTGGTTCAGGACGGCCGGTTGAGCGTGGATGATCCGTTGCAGCAGCATGTCGAAGAACTGAAGGGCAGCGCCATCGGCGATGCCACGGTCTACCATCTGCTGACGCATAGTGCGGGACTGCCGGCCTGGCGGCCTCTGTACGAACGAATTGCGGAGGAAGACCGTCGCACGCCGGGGCTGATGGGCAGTCCGGACGCTGTGAGCATGGCGCTGGGGCTGATCAAGCAGGAACCTCTGGAAGCTCCGCCCGGCGCACGCAGTCTCTACAGCGATCTGGGGTTCATCCTGCTCGGCATCCTTGTGGAACGGGCCGGCGGGAAATCGCTGGCGGTCTATTGCCAGGAGTCTGTCTTCGAACCGATGCGGGCCCCGTTGTTTTTTCTCGGGCCACGAAGCGCGAGTTCCCCGAACATCACGCTCATTGCACCGACCGAAGATGATCCCTGGCGCGGGCGGCTCCTCCGCGCCGAAGTGCATGACGAGAACGCCTGTGCGATCGGCGGCGTGGCCGGCCACGCGGGCCTGTTCGGAACGGCAACGGCTGTGTCCGCCGTGGTCAGTCACTGGCTGGATAGTTATGCGGGGCGGAGCCGTTTATTGCCGATCGATCTGGTGCGGCGGTTCATCACGAGGCAGGACAAGATCGCCGGGTCCAGCTGGGCTCTGGGCTGGGATACGCCGTCGGCGCCCTCTTCTTCGGGAAGCCGGTTCTCAGCGGTTTCGTTCGGGCATTTGGGCTATACCGGCACCTCGATCTGGGTCGATCCGACAAGAGAGCTGGAAGTGGTGCTGCTGTCCAATCGCGTGCATCCGACGAGGCGCAACGACGCGATCAAACAGTTCCGCCCGCTGATGCACGATGTGATTTATGAAGAGCTGGTAGCGGGTAGCAGGTAGCGAACAGCTTAAGGAGCGGGTGGAGCGAGATCTTTCAGGCAGAGCTATCAGCTATTCGCTATTAGCTGTGAGCTACTTGTCCTGGTAATCCACCCAGGTTTCTTTTTCCGCCAGATAGCGCTGGCCTTTGAAGTTCGGCCTCGTGCGTATCCGCGTAAAGCCGAATTCCTGAATCCTCTCCACGACGCTGGAGACAGCGGCGCCGATTGTGGGCTTGATGGAGCCGGTGACGGTCAGGGCTTCGTACATCACGCTGCCGGTGTAGCCCTGCGCGACCCGGTTGACAAGGATCGAACGGCTGAAAGAACGATCGCTCGGGTCCATGCCTTCGACCTGATGACGTTCGATCGTGCCTTCTTTTTTGAACGACAGCGGAAGCGGCATGCCGGCTGGTTCCTTTCTGATGAACAGAGCGGCATTATAGTCAGCCGTGCCGGCTTGTGCAACAGGCTAACGTTGACAAGTTGGAGACCCGCTTCCTAAGATGGGCCGAATCTTCCGGCTTCCTTACGGGTGACATCCTCATGACCGGCGACGCGTGGAATATTCCCAACAGCCTGACCCTGCTTCGGATTCTTCTGATTCCGGTCTTCGTCGGGCTGATGTTGTACGGATCGTACGACCCGGCCCTGGCGGTGCTGCTGGGCGCCGGCCTCACGGATGCGCTGGACGGGACCATCGCCCGGGCGGCCAATCAGCGCACCAAGCTGGGCATGTATCTCGATCCGCTGGCGGACAAACTGCTCCTGACGTCCGGCTTCCTGACCCTGTCAGCGTTGCATTTGGTGCCCTTGTGGATGGTGATTCTTGTCGTGAGCCGTGATGTGATTCTCCTCACCGGCGCGTTGCTTGCCCACCTGACCGGTTCGGAAGTGGATATCGCACCCACGTTACTGGGGAAGGGGACGACGGTGTTCCAGCTGACCTATCTTCTGCTTGCCGTGGTCTTCGTGTCCCATCAGATGGACATGCGTCTGCTCGACCCGCTGTTGTACTCAACGGTCCTGCTGACCGTGGCGTCGGGGTTCCACTACCTGTATAGAGGATTTGCCCGCATGAATGCCGGCCAGATATAAACGGCATAGGCCAAAACCTCCTGATATTTTGCCGACATCGAAACGCGTTCAAGTTGACAAGTTTTTGTACCTCCAGTAGACTGCCCGTCAGTTATTTTCTCTAACCCATTGGAACAACGGGCGGATTCTTAGTTTTTAGTTCGCTCAAGATTCGTGGGCGAAGGGCTGATGCAGGGCTGATGAACTCATCGCACCAGCGGTGCGATGAGCGGCCGAGGCAAAAGAGGTGACCCATGCCGACCGTCTATACCTATAGCGGAAAAACGAAACAGGGCGAGGCCAAAAAAGGCGAAGTCACCGCCAATTCGCTCGATGATGCCAAGAGACAGCTTGACGGCCAGGGCATCACTCCCACCAACGTGCAGGAAAAAGCCAAGGGGTTTAATTTTGATTTTGATTTCGGCGGCGGGGCCACGGATAAGGACATCGTCATCTTCACCCGCCAGTTTGCCACGATGATCAATTCGGGCCTGCCCCTCATCCAGTGTCTCGACATTCTTGCCTCGGCCATCTCATTGGAGAACAAAAAATTCGGGAAGGCGATCGGCGAGATCAAGGCCTCGGTGGAAGGGGGCAATACCTTTGCCGATGCGCTCAAGAAGCATCCCAAGGTCTTCGATGAGCTCTACACCAACATGGTGGCCGCAGGCGAAGCCGGCGGGTTGCTGGATACGATTCTGGGACGCCTGGCGGTCCACATGGAAAAGGCGATGAAGCTGAAGGCCCAGATCAAATCGGCGATGGTGTACCCGGCTGCGATCTTGGGCGTCGCCGGCATCGTGATCACAGTCCTCATGATTTTCGTCATCCCGATTTTCGCAAAAATGTTTTCGGAACTGTCCGGAGGAAAAACGGCGCTGCCCACCCCGACGCAGATCGTGATCGATACCAGCAATTTCATGCAATCGTACTGGTACGTTCTCGGCGGCGGGGCCTACGGATTGTTGCAAGCGATCAAAGCCTATTACAAAACCCCGAAGGGGCGCCTGCAAATGGATATCCTGGCCTTGAAGATGCCGGTCATGGGGGATCTGATCCGTAAAGCCTCGGTGGCGAAATTTACGCGGACGCTCGGCACCTTGATCAGCAGCGGTGTGCCGATTCTGGAAGGTTTGATCATCGTGGCCAAGACCTCTGGTAACAAGGTCGTCGAGAATGCCATCATGTCGGCACGGTCCAGCATCAGTGAAGGCAAAACCGTCGCTGAGCCGCTGGCGAAAAGCGGCGTGTTCCCCAGCATGGTCACCCAGATGATCGCCGTGGGCGAAGCCACCGGCGCGCTGGACGCGATGCTGAGCAAGATCGCCGACTTTTACGACGACGAAGTGGATACGGCGGTGGAAGCATTGACCGCCCTGCTGGAACCGATGATGATGGTCTTTCTCGGCGTGGTGATCGGCTTCATCGTCATCGCCATGTACCTGCCGATTTTCAAAATGGCCAGCGCGATCGGGTAAGGCGCAGCGCACGAGTCCGAACGCAGGCCGACGGCCGGTCGAGAGGGGCGTCAGCAAGCCTGCGGCTCTCTGCCACCATGTACTCTCACTGACGCGCGCGCATCCATGGACGAAATCAGGGTTCGGCTGAAGTGGCTGATGGCCTTCCGGGTGGTTGTCGTCACCCTCCTGCTCGGGCTATCCATCGC
>JAIBHQ010000038.1 GCA_020028595.1 Nitrospirota bacterium | reverse complement strand
TGGAGACGGCGGCGATCGGCGAGCTGCCGGAACCGCAGCCCCCGCAACTTCTCTGGCGCTTTAAAACCCTGTTCGCCCGCAAAGACGATGCCGACGGTTCACCGGACACGATCGAAGAGCTCGAAGAACACCTGTCGCACATTCCGCTGATCCGGACCGCCCGGGTCGAACGCCACATCCGCTATTTCCAGACGTCCAGGCACGATCATTTCGAGCAGTGGCTCACCCGCCTGAATCATTACAAACCGCTGGTCGAGAAAATTTTTGCACAATTCCAATTGCCGGACGATCTGGTGTTTCTCTCGCTCGTGGAAAGCGGCTTCAACCCCAAAGCCTACTCACGGGCGCGCGCCGCGGGCCCCTGGCAATTCATGAAGGCGACCGGCAAGTCCTACGGACTGCGCGTGGACGAGTACGTGGACGAACGCCGCGATCCGATCAAGTCCACGGTCGCCGCCGCGCGCTACCTGCGCGACCTCTATGATCTCTTCGGCACGTGGCCGCTGGCGATGGCCGCCTACAATGCCGGCGAACGGAAGATCCAGCGGGCGCTCCGGAAAGCCAAGGCGGAAACCTTTTGGGAAATTGCACAGACGAAATTCATCCGGCGGGAAACGAGGGAGTACGTGCCTCGCTTCATGGCGGCCGCCATTATAGCGAAGAATCCCGATCAGTACGGCTTCGAGGAAACCTCGTCGGATATTCACCAGTTCGAGGAAATCGTCGTTTCGAGACCGCTCCCGCTGCGCGCCATCGCAGCCGCCACCGACATTCCCTACGCCGAGTTGCATCGGTTGAATCCGGAACTGCGCCGCGACGTCACTCCGCCCGGTGATCCGGCCTACCCTCTCAAGGTGCCGGTGGGCAGTCGCGGCACCATCGAACAGGCGCTGGCCACCATCAAACCCTGGACACCGTCTCCCGTCACGGCGCAGATCAGGAAGGACCGTGGAGCACATCCCGGTGCGTACCGTGTGCGGATGGGAGACAGCCTCGGAAAGATCGCGAAGCGGTTCCGCGTGACGGTCGATGAATTGAAAACCCGCAACAAGCTGGCCGGCCGCTCGATCAAAGTCGGCGATCTGCTTATCGTCGGACGATAATAATTGAAAGAGACGAGTCGCCCGAACGGGCGCTCAGCGCTTGGCAGGCACGCCGGCGGGCGGGGATGTGACCGGTGCGCCGCTGGCGGGAGTCTGCTTGGCTTCCAGCGCTTTCATTCGAACCATGGCTTCACCGGCCAGCGGCGAGTTCGGAAACACCTTGACCAGATCCTGATAGTGGGCCAGGGCGCCTTCGGGGCGTGAGAGGGATTCTTCCAACTTGCCGAGCTCAAACAGGACGTGATCCTTGTTCAGCGCCCCGGGCAGCGTCATGACGGCCAGAAACGCCTTCGCGGCCGCTTCCCGGTTCCCGTTGAGCAGATGCGCATACGCCAGCCGTTGATGGACCAGCCCCAGCATCATGGTATTCGTGCCATAGGTCGCCACGTACTTGCTATAGGCCTCGACCCCGCCCTTCACGTCGTTGACCTGCACCAGCGCATTGCCGAGCTGAAACAGGGCGAGCTGCGCGCTGCGGCTGCGCGGATGCTCCTCGACCACACGGCGATAGAGCGCGATCGTCTGCTTGAGATTGTCCTCGGCTTTGGCGGCATTGTCCGTGGGGCGATCGAGAGACATCTGTGCGGCCTGTTGGTACAAGTCCGCCGCGGCCTTGTCCTGCCGGGCATCGTACCAGAGCGCTCCGACGACTGCGGCGAGCGCGAGCGCCGCCGCCAGCACGCCGATAAGCACGTTCCGGCGGTTCTGCTCCAGCCAGATCAGAAGATGCTCCATCCCGCTCAAGAGATGGGCCTCATCGGCGGGAATGGTTTTGGTTTCATGCCGAATGCGATACGCCATGCCAGCACTCCTTCAAATCACGCCGCATCATAACAGAGTACGGTGTGTCGTGCGCACAAACCAGCCGCGCTTATACTCAGGTCGCTTCATCGTTGTCAATCGAGGAGCCGGACCCCCGGACACCCGCGCGCACGTTGACAGCCATATCGTACGGAGTGTAGCGTATTTTGCCGAACTGATCGCATGCCACTGAGGGAATATCCGCCGTTGTCGCCAGAGCACCACGCGCCTCCCTCCCCGCCGCCTGGTGCCCCCCACCAGCCCCGCGCGCAGCAATTGTGGGTGGGCTGGTGGTCACCATTCAGCCTGACCCTCGGACTCCTCGGTCTCACCGTGCTCGCCTTTTATTACAAACTGTTGTGGCCGGGCCGCATTCTTATGAAGCGCGATGCGGTCATGACGTTCCTTCCCGTCAAGCAATACATGATCGACCGCCTGCAATCGGGAGAACTGCCCGAATGGTTCCCGTATGACGCGCTCGGCCGCTCCTTCCTGGGAGCCGCTGTCGCCGGACTCTTTCATCCCTTCACGGCCTTGTACTTTTTCCTGCCCGTACCCGATGCCTACCGGCTCTCGGTCTTCCTGTCATGTCTGCTCGCCGCCTACGGAGCCTTTGCGCTGGGACGCCGCCTGCAGCTGTCGCATACAGGCGCCCTGCTGGCCGGCATCGTCTTCGCCTGCTCGGGCTATGTGGCATCCGTCACGGAGAATCTTCTGTACCTGTATTCGATTTGCCTCCTTCCCCTCTTTCTTGTCGCGCTCGAGAAGGCCCTGTCCGATCATATCGGGTGGCTCACGGCTCCCGCCCTGCTGTGGGCGACAGTCTTTCTCAACGGAGATATCCAGACCGGCTACTATTTTGCGTTCGTCGCGCTCCTCTGGGTGGCCATGCGCGCGCCGGGTTCGCGTCGTGACGCCTTCTTCAAACTGGCCGTCATCGCGGGGCTCGCGTGCCTGCTGGCCGGCGTGCAACTTGGGCCGACCCTGTCGGTTTTCCTGGGGAGCAACCGGAGAAATCCCGCGGTTTTCGAGAACCTGGAGTTTCAATGGTCGACATGGTCCACCCACCCCCTGCGAGTGCTGACGATCCTGGCCTGGCCGAACTCGACGCAGGCGGATCCGGGAGACGTCATGCACGTCTTTTTCGGCGGGCCCACGATGGCATCGTGGGCGGAGAGTTTGTATCTCGGTGTGCCCGTCATGGGATTGGCATGGATCGGGATCAGGCGGCGGCACGACCTCCGCGTCCTGACCGTGCTCGGGGCGCTGGCCCTCCTGTTGATGCTCGGACGGTACGGGGGACTCTATGAAATTTTCCGCCAGACGGTCCCGTTCTGGTCGGCATTTCGCTACCCGGAAAAGTTCATGGGATTCGTTTCCTTATGCGCGGCCGTGCTGGCCGGAGCCGGACTCGATGGTCTCCGGACACAGCAGAACCATCCGGCGCCGTGGTTTGCGACCGCCCTCCTCTGCATCGGCGCCGGAGCGCTCCTGCGCACCGACACCATGCAGATGTTGATCGCCCACAGGTATGGCGCGTCCATGGAATTGACGGGGGATGTCGCGGGCACGAGCGCGCTGGCCCTGTTTGTCAGCGGAGCCTTGACCATCGGAGTGGGACTCCTGGTGGCCGCAACCAGACGGGGATGGATGCGCCACACGATGCTGACGATGGGGCTCGTCGTCATCGTCACCCTGGACCTGATGAGCGTGAACATGCGGGCCTACTTTACGGGACCCCGCGCCATCGCTGAATTCGTCCCTCCGCTGGCCCAGGCCATCCGCGCAGAGGAACCAGCGCCGGGACCCGGCCGCTTTCGAATCATGACGCAGCTGGTGGGCACAAAATTCCTGCATCCGACAATCGTCGAGGAGGCTCTCGGTGCGTACGGTGCCGCCATCGTGCACCTGCGGCAGACGCTCCATGGATCAAGCAGCAGCACCTATGGCATCGAGAACCTGCTCCCCTGGCTCCCCGGCTATAATGCGACACTGGAAATGTTTGTCGTCGCTCCTCCCAATGACGCCGTGCATGCCCGCTTCAACGTTGCTTATTTCATCAGACGACGGCTGGCGGTTGCGGACCAGCGCGCCCCGGACAAGCTGACGCTCGAGCTCACCGAAGCCGATCTGGCACGCTCCAGACCCAAATCCGATCTGGTGGTGGCCGAACTCCCTGAGTACGATCTGATGCTCGTGCGCAATGCGGTCACGGCCAAGCCCCGGGCCTATTTGTCCAGCCGGCCCGAGCAGGCGACGGCTCCGGTGATCCATGCGTCGTTGTTCGAACGGCCCGATTTCCTCAGCGGGGCGGTGGACGTCATCGAGACGCCGGACGCCCTGCCGGGGCCGGCCGCTGCGGGGCGGGCCGACATCGAGCGCTACGAACCGGAACAGGTCCTGATCCGCACGGAGACACCCGCGCCCGCGGTCCTGGTTGTCGCAGACGCCTTCGATCCAGGCTGGCGTGCCACCCTGGACACGGGCGATGCACTGCCCATCCTGCAGGCCAATGGGCTGATGCGCGCCGTCGTCGTGCCGGCCGGAAACCACCGGGTCACGTTTTCCTACCAGACGCCTCTCCTGGCGGCTGGTGCCACCGCCACGGCGGCCGGTTTCCTGTTAACGCTCGCGTTGATCGGAACCGCGCGGCTTCGCCGCGGCGGACATCGGAACGGATCGAAAGAAAACGAGCATGTTTCAACAACGGCTGGATGACCTCGCCCGCCGGTCGCTCCTGCGCCGGCTGCGCACGATCGAGTCCGCTTCGGAGGCCGAGGTCACCCTCAACGGCCGCCCGATCATCCTCATGGCCTCGAACAATTATCTTGGCCTGGCCACCCATCCGGCCCTGAAGCGCGCGGCCATACAAGCCACCGAACAGTTCGGTGTCGGTGCCGGCGCCGCCCGGCTGGTCTCGGGCACGCTGCCGCCGCACGACGAACTGGAAACCGCGCTCGCCAAATTCAAGGGCACGGAGGCGGCGCTCGTCTTCGGCTCCGGCTATCTCGCGAATCTCGGCATAATTCCCGCCTTGATCGGCGCAGGCGGCCTGATCCTCGCCGACCGGTTGTGCCACGCCAGCCTGATCGACGGCTGCCGGCTCAGCGGTGCCGGCCTGCGCGTCTATCGCCACAACGACCTCGCACATCTGCAATCGTTGCTCGCCAAACGTGCTTCCAAACGGGACACGCTGATCGTCACCGATGGTGTCTTCAGCATGGACGGAGACCTCGCTCCGTTGCCCGAGCTGATCGATCTGGCGGACCGGTACAATGCACGACTGTTCGTCGACGATGCTCATGGCACCGGCGTCATGGGCGCGCACGGGCGCGGAACACTGGAACACCATGGCGTGGAGTCGCGCCTGCCGTTTCACATGGGCACGCTGGGGAAGGCGCTCGGAACAAGCGGCGCCTATATCGTCGGACCGGCCGAGATGATTCAGTATGTGCTCAACACGGCCAGAACCTTTCTCTTCGCCACCGCTCCTCCACCGGCGACAGCGGCGGCGACAGTCGCCGGGCTTCAGGTCGTGCAAGCAGAGCCGGAACGGCGCGCGCGGCTCTGGGAGAACCGGCAGTACCTATGGTCCGGCCTGACGCATCTGGGCTTTCGGCTGACTGCCAGCGCCAGCCCGATTCTGCCGGTCGTGATCGGCGACGCGCAGAAGACCGTCGCGATGGCCGACCGGCTGCTGGAGCTGGGCGTCTACGCACCGGCCATCCGGCCCCCGACCGTGCCGAAGAACACCAGCCGCATCAGGGTCACCGTGACATCGGAGCACAGCCGTGCCCAGTTGGATCGTGCGCTCGCCGCCTTCGGGCAGGCGGGGCGCGAGCTGCGCGCGATCTGATGCCGGACCGGCCGCCGGGCAGGGGCCGTCGCAAAGAACAGGAGGGACTTGCACCAAAAACCGGTTTGAGTCACAATTTGCTCCGGCACCAGCCCGTCCGGAAAAATTGAGCTATACTTGATCACATTACGCTGATAGCGGAGGCTCGTCATGGATATCACTCAGCTGCTCACCTTCGGCGTCCAGCAAGGCGCATCCGACTGCCACTTGAGCGCAGGCGAACCGCCCATGCTGCGCATCCACGGAGAACTCAAAAAACTGGAACACCCGGCCCTCTCCAAAGACGACGTCCATAACATGGTTTTCGACATGATGAACGACACGCAGCGGAAGGTCTTCCAGGAAACCCGCGAGTGCGACTTTTCGTTCGAGATGGGCGAAATCGCCCGTTTCCGCGTCAACATTTTCAACCAACGCCGCGGGGAAGCCGCCGTGTTCCGGACCATTCCGACGAAGATCCTGGCGCTGGAGCAATTGGGCATGCCGCCAATTTTGCGGGAGCTGTGCGACAAGGAAAAAGGGCTCGTCCTCGTGACCGGGCCGACAGGATCCGGCAAATCCACGACTCTGGCCGCGATGATCGACTACCTCAACGACACCTTTGAGGGCCATATCCTCACCATCGAGGATCCGATCGAGTTCGTCCACAAGTCCAAGAAATGCCTCGTCAGCCAGCGCGAGCTGGGGCCGCATACCCTGTCGTTCGCCAACGCCCTCAAGGCGTCGCTGCGCGAAGACCCGGACATCATCCTCGTCGGCGAGATGCGGGACCTTGATACCATCCAGCTGGCGCTCACCGCAGCCGAGACCGGTCACCTGGTGTTCGGCACGCTGCACACGTCCAGCGCGCCCAAGACGGTGGACCGCATCATCGACGTGTTCCCGCCGACTCAGCAGGCCCAGATCCGCGCCCAGTTCGCGGAATCCGTCGAGGGGGTCATCACCCAAACCCTGCTCAAGAAAAAGAGCGGGGGCCGGGCGGCGGCCCTGGAGATCATGGTCGGCACCAACGCGGTGCGGAACCTGATCCGCGAAGGCAAGCTCCATCAAATCCCGGGCATCATGCAGGCCAGCAAAAAAGACGGTATGCAGACGATGGATATGGCGCTGGTCGATCTCGTGACCAAGGGCCTCGTGACCAAGGCGGAGGCGCAGTCCCGCAGCATGACCGCGAATCTCTTCGCGGCGCCCGGCGGGGCCACGGCGCCCGCTGCGGCCGGGGCCGCGTAAGAGGGACACCACGGAGTCAACTGATACGTTACGTTAGCTTCGGAGGCAGACGATGAACATCCGCGATATTTTGAAAGTCATGGTGGAACGGAACGCGTCGGACATTTATCTGACGGAAGGACTGCCGCCGATGTACCGGGTCGAGGGCGTCACCCAGCCGGTCGGCGCGGCCCC
>JAIBHQ010000215.1 GCA_020028595.1 Nitrospirota bacterium | reverse complement strand
CGCTTCTGGCGGTAGAACAAATACCCCAAATGCATGTGCCCGTCGACATAGTTGGGCTGCAACCGCAGATTGTACTCATAGGCCTGGATGGCTTTGTCGTACTCCTTCATCTCTTCGTACACGAGGCCGAGGTAGTCCCGGACCTTCAGTTCGGCCGGACGCGCGGCCAGGAGCGACGTCAGCTGCTCAACCGCTTTGGGATAGTCCTTCATCTCGCCATAGACCAATCCCACGCGGAGTTGCGCATCCAGGTCATCCGGGTCGTCCTGCAGCATGCGATGCAACTCGGCCAGGGCCTCCTGGTAGGCCTTCGCTCCGATGAACAGCCGGACGAGATTGCGACGGATTTCCCGGCTGTGCGGATTCACCTTCTGCAGATACCGCCGGTAGACGTCCACTGCCTTGTCCCGCTCCTGCTGCGATTCGTAGACGGATGCCAGCGCCAGGTAGCCTGGTTCGAAGGCGGGATTGACCGCGATCGCCTGCTCATAGCTGGCGATGGCCAGGTCGAATCGTTTTGACTCGGCGTAGACACGGCCGAGGTAATAGTGACCGACCGGCGAGTCCTTGCTTCGCTCAATACCCTGCTGCAGAGTCCTCTCGGCGTCATCAAGGCGCTTCGCGTTGATCAGCAGCAGCCCCTTCCAGAAATAGAGTTCGCCGTCGCCGGGATTGCGCTCGATCGCCCGCTCGTAGAGCGCCAGGGCTTTGTCCGTCTGCCCGGCCGACGCATAAATGCTCGCCATCTGGGCGAGAATCGCGGCGTCGGGTGGATCGGCTTCCACAACACGGTCGGCAAAGCGGACGGCATTGGCCGACTCTCCAGCGGCAAAATACAGCAACGCCAGACGCGTTTTGAGGTGCAGGGACGAGGGATCCACCCGCAAGGCCGTGAGATATTCCCGGATCGCCCGCTCGGTCTCCTGCGCGAGCTCCGCCTGATAGCCCAGCATGAAATGGTAGTAGGCGCGGGGGTCGGCAGCCACGGCCGTCACGACGGGGCGTGCGGAGGGATGGCCCGTGGCGGCAGAAGCGGCAACTGATGCGGGTGTTGTCTGGGGAGCGCCGGTACAGGCGCCGGTCAACAACCACAGGGCACAAAGACCGGCTGCCGTGCGACGCACGCGCTTCCACGCTGATCGGGACCGGGGCATGATCAACTCGTCGACGGGGGGTGCTCCTCTCACGATCGAGGTCTCCCTTGCATACGATAGTCGGCGTGTCATACGGAAGGATGGCTGCGCGGTCGACGCATTATACGAAGGGGTCGGAGGAGTGTCAAACCACTCTATGTAGTTTCGTGCTTGGAAAGATCCGCGAAGCTGGCGTACTTTTCAAGAAAAACCAGCTGCCGCTCTCCCGTGGGCCCGTTCCGGTGCTTCCGCACAAGAATTTCGGCAATGCCCTTGTCGTTGGTGTCGGGATTATAGACTTCGTCCCGATAGATGAACATCACGACGTCCGCGTCCTGCTCGATCGCGCCCGATTCGCGAAGATCGGCCAGCACGGGCCGTTTATCGTTTCGGCTCTCCACAGCCCGGCTCAGCTGGGAAAGGGCCACGACCGGCACGTTGAGCTCCTTGGCGAGCGCTTTCAGCGAACGCGAGATGTCCGAGATTTCCTGTTGCCGCGATTCGGCATCGCTGCGCCCCTGGACCAGTTGCAGGTAATCCACGATCAACAGATCAAGCCCGTGTTCCGCCTTGAGCCGCCGCGCTTTCCCCCGCATCTGCTGCACGGTCAGCGAGCCCATGTCGTCGATGAAAATCTTGGCATGTTCCAGCCGGCTGGCCGCCTCGGACAACTGCACCCAATCCGTCTTTTGCAGTTTCCCGATCCGCAGGAGATGGGAATCCACATGGGCTTCCGAGCTCAACATGCGCAGCACCAATTGCGCCTTCGACATTTCCAGGCTGAAAATGCCCACCACCTTCTTATGATTCACGGCGGCATGCTGCGCCATGCCCAACACAAGGCTCGTTTTCCCCATGCTCGGCCGGCCGGCGATCACGATCAGATCGGACGGTTGCAGGCCGGCAGTCAGATCGTCAAGCTCGGCGAACCCGGTGGGGACCCCGGTGATGTGCTCGTTGCGCTGAAACAGCGTGTTGACGAATTCCAGGCTCTCCATGATCGCGTGCTTCAGTTCCGTGAACGACCGGCCCAGTTTCCCCTGTGCCAGGCTGAACACGGAACGCTCGGCAAAGTCGAGCAGATCATCCACCGATCCCGTCCCGTCGTACCCGCGCGTGATCACCTCGGTGGACGTCCCGATCAATCCCCGCAGCAGCGCCTTGTCGCGGACAATTTTGCAATGGTAGCGGATATTGGCGGCGGTCGGGACCGCCTGGACCAACTCCGCCAGGTAGGCGGCTCCGCCGACCGACTCCAGCATGCCCTTGCCCTTCAGATGTTCGGTGAGCGTGATCTGGTCGATGACCTCGCCGTGCTCGGAGAGATCCACCATGCCCAGATAAATCTTCCGGTGGGCGGTTTTGTAGAAATCCTCTTCCGTGAGGATTTCCATCGTTTTGCTCATGGAGCTGTTTTCGAGCAGAATGGCGCCGAGCACCGATTGCTCGGCTTCAAGATTCTGCGGCGGCAATCTCGGATCTAAGACGTCGGTGGGTGCCATGGAGTGTTCAGCCGGCGCCTGCCTCAGAGCAGCGC
>JAIBHQ010000214.1 GCA_020028595.1 Nitrospirota bacterium | reverse complement strand
CGCGATCCGGTCAGCCTCAGCGCGCTGGTCGAACGCACGCTCCCGTTGATCAAACCGCTGATGGATAAGAAACGGCAGTCGCTGACGGTGATGGTGTCCCCGGACCTGCCACCCGTATCGGGCGATGAGGATCGGCTCGTGCAGGTGCTGACGAACTTACTGGATAACGCCGTCAAGTACACGCCGGAGGGTGGGACAATCCACATCGCCGGGCAGCCGGCCGACGACCCTGCCCAGGTGGAGCTCAGCGTGGCTGACACGGGCATCGGCATCCCGGAGGCGGACCGCCCGCGCGTCTTCGAGCGATTTTACCGGGTGGACAAGGCGCGTTCGCGTGAAATGGGCGGGACGGGGCTGGGGCTCTCCATCGTCAGGCACATCGTGGAAGGGCACGCGGGCAGGGTCTGGGTGGAAGGGAATCAGCCCTCGGGCAGCCGGTTCGTGATCCATCTGCCCGCCGCGAGCGAGGCGGCAGGACCGACTCAAACCAGTCTCGATATCCCCGCGTAGATCAGCATCGCCGCCAGAGCCGCCCCCGGCAGCGTGAAGACCCAGGCATAGACGATCCGCGCCGTCACGCCCCACCGCACCGCGGACAACCGTTTTACCGCGCCCACACCCATCACCGACGACGTAATGGT
Source organism: Nitrospirota bacterium (assembly GCA_020028595.1). Taxonomy (GTDB): domain Bacteria; phylum Nitrospirota; class Nitrospiria; order Nitrospirales; family Nitrospiraceae; genus 2-02-FULL-62-14. Next base: position 2,041 of record JAIBHQ010000214.1, on the reverse strand, counting down.
ATGCGTCGTGCTGACCGGCAGGCCGATGTGCGCCGTCACCAGCAGCACCGCGGCGGCGGAGGTTTCGGCCGCGAAGCCGTGCACCGGCTCCAGTTTGACGATGCGCGTCCCGAGCGTGCGAACGATCCGCCACCCGCCCGATGCCGTACCGAGCCCCATGGCGGTGGCGCATGACACGACAACCCACGTCGGCACGTCCCCGCTCGTGAGCTGCCCGGCCGACAACAACGCCAGCGTGATGATCCCCATCGCTTTCTGTGCGTCGTTGGCCCCGTGACTGAAGGCCATGAAGCTGGCGGAGATCAATTGGAGGCGGCTGAAGAGGCGCGTGGCGGCACCGCGCTGAACGCGAAAGAACAACCAGCTGATGGCGACCATCAACGCCAGGCCGACCGCGAATCCGCAGAGGGGCGAGATGACCATGGCTTCCAGTACCGAGCGCAGACCCGAGAACTTGACCGTCTCCCAGCCGCCGTGGAGCACGGACGCACCCACCAGACCGCCGATGAGGGCATGCGACGAACTGGTCGGCAGCCCGAGCAACAGCGTGCAGAGATTCCACACAATGGCCCCGGCCAGCGCCGACGCCACGACGGCCTGCGTCACGGTCGACGGATCGACGATGCCCGTCCCAACCATCTTCGCAACCGCAGTGGACATAAAGGCCCCGGCGATGTTGAGCAAGCCGGCCAGCAGCACGGCGGTCATCGGGCTCAAGACCCGCGTCGAGACGACCGTGGCGATCGCATTGGCGCTGTCGTGCCACCCGTTCGAAAAATCGAAGAGGAGCGCCAGCACCACGACGAGCAGGAGCATGCCGGAGAGCTCAGGCATCGCCTTCGCTCCAGGCACGAGGCACGAGGCACGAGGCACGAGGCAATGGGCTATAGGCTATGGGTAAAAAATAAGATTTCTTCACTGGTCGCCCTATCGCCTAGTGCCTATCGCCCCTTGCCATTTCTTAGCTGTGTTTCAGCGAGATGCGTTCCAAAATATTCGCCACGTCTTCGCAGCGATCGGTGCCCTCTTCGAAGGCTTCGTAAATTTCCTTCCACTTGATCACGGCCACGGGATCTTTTTCGTCTTCAAACAACGCGGAGATCGCATCGCGTGTCAGCCGGTCCGCTTCATTTTCGAGACTGTTCACGCGGACATTGCACTCGGTCACGTCGGCATGGGGCTTGCCCAGCACATCCACGCCGGCTGCGACGGCAACGGACGCCTGATACAGGATGTCGGACAGCTTGATGGCCATTTCGGTCGGCCTGGCCACCTTGAACACGACAAAACGGTCCGCAACGGCCTCGACCAGGTCCAAAATATCGTCCAGGGCGCTGGCCAGGTCGTGGATATCCTCCCGATCGATCGGCGTAATGAATGTCTGATTCAATCTCCTGGCGATGTCGTGCGTGATGCCGTCCCCGACGTGTTCGACGTCCTTGATGCGCCGGGCCTGCTCCAGCGGATTCTTGTAGTCCTCCATCATGCTCTTCAGCAGCCGGCTGCCCTCGACCATGTTGTGGGCGTCCTTCTGGAACATCTCGAAGAAGGCCTCGTCTTTCGGAATCAAGCTGAACATAGTTACTCCCGTTATGCGTGATGCGTGATCCGTGATGCGTTGCAGAGATTCATCTCAGGACTCAGCACTCAGCACTCAACGCTTCGCGGCTTACCATCTGACCAACGCCGTCCCCCACGTCAGGCCCCCGCCGAACGTCCCCAGCAGCACCAGGTCGCCCGGCGCGATCCGTTCCTCGCGCACCGCGTAGTCCAGCGCAATGGGCAACGACGCCGACGACGTGTTGCCGAATCGCTCGAGCACCGAATACATTTTATCCGGCGGCATCTTCAGGCGCTCCAGCACGGCGGACAGCAGCCGCCCATTGGCCTGATGAAATACCACCCGCCCGATATCGGATCCCCCGACCCCGAATTCCTTGAGCGTCTCCGCCACCGCCTCCGCCAGCCGCTTCACCGCCACACGAAACAATGGGACCCCCTGAATGCGGATGGTGTGTTCATGCGCCCGCACCGTCTCCGG
>JAIBHQ010000213.1 GCA_020028595.1 Nitrospirota bacterium | reverse complement strand
TATCGACGCACCGGCCGCCGACAGCAAGCCGGTCGCCATCGTGCCGGAGGACGGCAGGATCGCCAGCCAGACAGTCGCGCAGGCCACGACCAACCACGTCGTGCCGGACAACAGGGTATGGCGTAACGTGGCTTTCCATTCCTGGATCGGCGTCGCCACCAGCGTGCCGACCACGATGCCCAATACAACACCGGCAACCACGTCGGACACAAAATGCGATCCGCGGAAAACCCGCGTGATCGCGACGAATCCCGCCAGCGCATAGCAGGGCCACGCCAGTGCCGGACAGTGTTTCGCCACGACCGTCGCGACGGCGAAGGACGCGGAGGCATGGCCGGACGGAAACGCATCGAGCCCCGATTCCAGGCTTGGCCCGGTAAAAAATTCGTCTTCGCGGTGGAGGCGCGGCCTGGGACGCCCGATGCCGTGTTTCAGGCCTTGCACAAAAACCGCCGTCAGGGCATGGGCCATCCATCCACGCAGGCCGGCCTGACGCCACACCGGATTGGCGCGCGCATATCCGGCGGCAACGAACAGCCCGCTGATGACGATCAGGCTGACACCGCTGCCGATCACATACCCCGCATCGCCAATCCGTTCGATCCAGAGCCCCTGTAGAGACCGGACCCACTCGATGACCGGGCGGTCCATCTCGAACGCCGCACAGAACAGCAGCGCCAGCGCCGCAAGGGCGAGCAGGAAGGATGCGTAATGAGTGATGGGTGATGAGTGATGGGTTGGAGGGATAAGGCCGGTATCTTGGTTTGCTTCTTTACTCATCACTCGTTACTCGTCACTCATCACTTCTTCAGGGGACCCAATCCGCGATGAAGAGATTGAACTCGCCCTTCTCGACAGTGTTCCGATCGGAGACCCACACCACGCGCTTCCCGTCCGGCGAGAACATGGGAAAGCTGTTGAAGCGGCCCGTCACCGTGACCTGCTCCAAACCGGTGCCATCGTCGTTGATCAAATAGAGGTGAAACGTCGGCGGGCCGTCCTTCCCCTGATCGTGCCGGTTGGAGGAGAAGACGATCCGTTTCCCGTCGGGATGGAAATAGGGCGCGAAATTGGACGACCCGTTGGACGTCACCTGCCGCTTGTCGCTGCCGTCGGCATTCATCACGAAGATTTCCAATTGACCCGGCTCGACCAGATTCTGGGCGAGCAAGGCTCTGTAGGCGTCCAGCTCGGCGGGATTCTTCGGATGGGACGCCCGATAGACGATCCGCTTGCTGTCCGGCGAGAAAAACGCGCCGCCGTCGTATCCGATTTCCGTCGTCAGGCGCCGGACGTGCGTCCCGTCCAGATCCATCGCATAGAGGTCCAGATCTCCGTTCTTCATCGAGGTAAAGACGATTGTCCTGCCGTCCGGCGACACCGTCGCTTCGGCATCGTAGCCGGGCGTCATGGTCATGCGGTGGAGTCCCTGCCCGTTCATGCCGATCGCAAAAATGTCGTAATTATCCAGCGCCCACCGGTACCGCCCTTCCCGCTTCGGCTCAGGCGGGCACTGCTGGCCGGCGAGATGCGTCGAGGAAAAGAGCACGCGCCGGTCGCCGGGGAAGAAATACCCGCAGGTCGTCGCCCCTGTCCCCACGCTGACCCGCCGGATGCTGCCGGTCACCAGATCCAGCACGTACATCTGATAGCAGGGTATCCCCCGCTCGCTGGATACAGGCTTATCCGGAGGCAGATTGACGGTGCCCTGGCCCCAATCGTTCGTGGACTGAAAGATCAATTTGGTTCCGTCGAAGGAAAAATACGCTTCGGCATTCTTCCGGCCGGCGGTCAATTGACGGATGTTCGCCAGATGGCGTTCGAGGGGCTCCGCATGCAGTGACGAGTGACGGGTGATGGGTGACGAGTAAGGCAGAAAACCACGATCAGCATCGTCCAGGATCGGCCCCCCTAAAACTGCGAACACACCGACCCCGGCAATCAATGCATGCTTCATCGTCTTCCCGTCCTCTCTGCTCATGATATTTCCCACTCGTCACGCGTCACTGTTCACCCGTCACGGTTCTAAAACTGCCTCCCGATCGCGCGACCCGGCGTAATCGCCGCGTGCAACCACCACTCCGTCCTGGAATACCAGGTAACTCTGCCATCCGTAGAAAAACACAAGCCGCGCCACCTTGGCCGCCGCCGCCGGCGTCGCGCCATAAAAAAGCGTCACGACGTGTCCGGGACGATCCGGATGGCGGCACGAGAGCAGCGCGGCCGTCCCCGGTCCATTATACGTCCGGCCCTCGATCGTCACAGAGTCTTTTCCGATTCGAACCGCCTCGCCGCATCCACGCATGGCCCACTCCGCCGCCCGATTCACGCCGGGCCCTCCCAGGACCAGCAACGAACCCTTCGCGGCCTCCACGTGCTGATCGGCCTGCATGATGCTGGACGGATCCTTCGACACAATCTGCGCAATCAGCTCGATATAGGGCACGCGGTCCGGCTCGGACCCTCCACTCGGCACGATGACCGCGCGCATCGGATCGGTCACGAAGAGGTTCAGCATGGGCGGCAGGACCTCCCTCGGAATCCGCCGGAAGATCTCGTACTCCGGGTCGGCACGAACGGATGCGAGGCCTTTCAACGCAGGCGGCGCGCCGGCCCGCTCCACCCACTGGGCGAAAAACCAGCGCAGCTCGCGTCCGGCCGTTTCGGCAAACACCTGTTCCACG
>JAIBHQ010000037.1 GCA_020028595.1 Nitrospirota bacterium | reverse complement strand
GGATGAGACCGGCCGCCTGGTGGGAACGGTGGAAGACATACTCAGGACGCCCGGCCATCATGTGTTTGTCGTGCGTGGCGAAGACGGCGAAGTGCTGATCCCGGCGGCGAAGGACGCGGTGGCCGCGGTGGATGTGCCGAACAAAACGATGACGATTCGGCGGACGGACGAAGTGACGGCGAAGGAGGCGGCCCGTGCTGCGTTGTGACATCATTGCACCGTTGCCCGGCTTGATACAGCCGGTCCTGGGGCAGAGCCTGCTCAAGCAGGTTCCGGAGAGGATGCTGCTGGAAGCTGCGTGTGAAATATTGGGCTTGTGCGGAAGCAGCATGGAATTCTTGGGAGCCGCGCGATGATGCTACGTTGTGACATCATCACGCTGTTTCCTGATTTGGTACAGCCGGTCCTGGGGCAGAGCATGCTCAAGCGCGCGCAGGAGAAGGGGCTGCTGGAAGCCCGCGTGCACAATTTGCGGGACTATACCGAAGGCCGCCATCTGGTAGCGGATGATACGCCCTACGGCGGCGGGGCCGGGATGGTCATGAAGGCGGAGCCGGTCTTCCGCGCAGTCGAGGCGCTGCGCCGGCAGTATGGAGAATCCGGGGCGTCGTTGCGTCTGCTGCTGCCGTCGCCGCAGGGGCGTCCGTTTACGCAGCGGCTGGCGGAGGAATTTCGCGACGAGCGGCGCCGGTTGGTATTTGTGTGCGGACATTACGAAGGGATCGACGAACGGGTGCGGATCGGGCTCGAACCGGAGGAAGTCTCGGTCGGCGATTACGTGCTGACCGGAGGGGAATTGCCCGCGCTCGTGATGATCGACGCGGCGGTGCGCCTGATCCCGGGCGTGCTCGGTGATCCGGAATCCGCGGAGCGCGACTCGTTTGCGGAGTCGCTGCTGGATTACCCGCACTACACGCGGCCGGCCGAGCTGCGCGGTTTGCCGGTGCCGGAGGTGCTGCTGTCCGGGAATCACGAGGCCATCCGGCTGTGGCGGAGGAAGGAAGCGCTGCGGAGCACGTACCGGAAACGTCCGGATCTGCTGCAAGACAGGTCGCTGACCGACGAGGATCGGCGATTGATCGAGGAGATTGTCGAGGAAGGGACGCGCGAAGCGTCGTTCGCCAAGCGTCTTTCGTGAAATTCAACGGCGCTTCCCGAGAGACGACATGCGGGGCGCACATTTGTAAGGAGGAGGGAGATCAGTCATGAATCAGTTGGAGAGAATTCAGCGGTCGCTGGTGAAGAAAACGATTCCGTCGTTTCAAATCGGAGATACCGTGCGGGTCCACGTGAAGGTCGTCGAAGGCGACAAGGAACGGATTCAGGTCTTTGAAGGTGTCGTCATCGCCCGCAAGGGTGGGCGGAACAGCGAGACGTTCACGGTGCGAAAGATTTCCTATGGCGTGGGGGTCGAACGGATTTTCCCGGTCCACTCGCCGATCGTGACGCGCGTGGACGTGGTGCGGCAGGGCAAGGTGCGCCGGGCCAAGCTCTATTATCTGCGTGCCAAGAAGGGCCGGACAGCCAAGCTTGAGGACCGCGAGTTCGTCCAGGCCGAAACCGCGCCGGTCGCACAGGCGCAACCGGCCGACGCGTCGGCATCTGCAGTGGAGAAAAGAGCCGAGCCGGATGCGGCGAAAGCCAAGGCGGCGCCGGCTGGGAAAACGGGCACCAAGGCCGAGGCCAAACCGGCGAAGGCCGTGCCTGCGAAGAAAAAGTAGTTCGTTTCTTTCCGGGCGCAGAGGGCCTGCGTGGAGCCGACGGACCTCTTCGAGACGGAAGCGCGGCGGTGCGGGTACCGTCTCGTCGCGGGCTTGGATGAAGCCGGACGGGGCCCGCTGGCCGGTCCTGTCGTCGCCGCAGCGGTGATTCTGCCCCGCCGATGCCAGCTCGCCGGCCTCAATGATTCCAAACAACTGACGGAAATGGAACGGGAGCGGCTGTACGACGAAATCCGGCAGCGGGCCGTGGGCATCGGGGTCGGGCAGGCCAGTGAGCGCGAGATTGACGCGATAAACATTCTGGAGGCGACGCGGCTGGCCATGTGCCGGGCGATCCAGGCGCTGCCGGCCATGCCGGATTATCTGCTGCTCGACGCGATCGAACTTTCCGCTGTGTCGCTCCCGCAGCGTGCCATCATCAAGGGCGATACGTTGTCTATGTCGATTGCCGCGGCCTCCGTGATTGCCAAAGTCACGCGGGACCGCCTGATGGGGGACTATCATCGGCAGTATCCGCAATACAACTTTCAGGCCCATAAAGGGTATGGAACCGCCGAGCATCTGCGGATGCTGGCGGAGCACGGCCCTTGCGCGATCCACCGGCGCAGCTTCCGCCCGGTCGGCGAGGCGGCGCTGGCAGCGGAGCAGGCGGTGAAATGAGCGTTGCAGGACGTCTCTTCGGACACGCGGCGGAATCCGAGGCCGAACGATATCTACGGGACAAGGGCTACCGCATTCTGGCGCGCAATGCGCGCACGCCGTCCGGAGAACTGGACCTTGTGGCACGATCGGGATCGGTGCTGGTGTTCGTGGAGGTCAAAGCGCGCGGCTCCTCGACGCATGGCGGGGCGGTTGGAGCGGTGGACGGCCGGAAGCAGGCGCGGCTTGTCAAACTGGCGGCGCAATACCTCGCCCGGCACCGGCTTCGTAATCAGTCCTGCCGGTTTGATGTGGTTGTGTGTGCGGGAGGGACGGATGCGCCGGCGGTGATCGAACACATCGAGCATGCGTTCGAAGTACCGGGGGACGATCTGCGGTGGTAAGCCAACAGCGATCAGCTGTCAGCTTTCAGTGGAATGCGGGACGACAGATACGGCGAACGAGGTCAGGAGTCATAATCTTTTGTTCCCAGCCAGAGCTGATGACTGATTGCTGAAAGCTGAACGCCAAGAATGATTCAAATCTTTCATGTCACCAAGCACTACGACCGGCGCCCCGCTCTCACGGACATCAATCTCCAAATCGAGAAGGGCGAGTTCGTATTGCTCATGGGGCCCAGCGGAGCGGGCAAGACGACCCTCCTCAAACTGCTTTATTGCGCGACCTCGCTTGACGAAGGGCAGATTCTCATTCAGGGGCGCAACGTGGCCCGCCTCAAGTCCTCCGACGTGCCGTATCTGCGGCGGACCATGGGGGTGGTGTTCCAGGACTTCAAGCTGCTTTCTAAAAAGAGCGTGTACGAAAACGTCGCGTTGCCGTTGTTGGTGCAGGGGCTTCCGACCTTCGAGACGCGCCGGAAAGTGATGGAGGCGCTGAAGGCCGTCGGCGTCGAGCACCGGAAGGAAAGCCGCCCCACCATGCTGTCGGCCGGCGAGCAGCAGCGCGTGTGCATCGCCCGCTCGATCGTCAACAGCCCGATCATTCTGCTGGCGGACGAGCCGACGGGCAATATGGATGCAAGCCTGGCCCGCGAAATCGTGGATCTGTTCAAAACGATCAATGCGCGGGGCACGACGGTGCTGGTGGCCACGCATAATCGCCAGGTCATCGAGCAGGTCGGCCGTCGGGTCATCACGCTGGATCAGGGCAAAGTGGTGTCGGACGAGGGGCGGGGGCTATGAGACGGTTGATCCATTTTGTGCGGGAAGCGGTGGCGAATATCCGGTTGAATCGGACGACCACGATCATTGCGGTCGCCACGACGGCCTTCACGCTGGCCTGTTTCGGCGTGTTTCTGTTGCTCTATTTGAACCTGCGCGCGGTGGCGACGTCGCTCCAGGGCGATTTCAAAGTCGTCGTGTACGTGAAGGACGGCCTGCCGCCGTCCGGGGTGTCCGAGTTGCAGGGCCTGCTCAAGGCCGATCCGGGCGTGCAGGCCCTCGTCTATGTCTCGAAAGAACAGGCGCTGGCGGACTTTCGCGCGCAATTTCCGGACGAGTCGCATCTCCTGCAGGGGCTCGGGGAGAATCCGCTGCCCGCGTCGTTTATCGTCACGCTGGCGCCGTCGCATCGCTCGCCGGATTCGGTGCGGCGGGCGGCGGAACGATTCAAATCCGAGCCCGGCGCGGACCAGGTGCAATACAGCCGCGATTGGATCGATAATCTGGCCACGGTCGTCGGCTATCTCGAGCTGGCGGCGGTGGGCATTGGAACGGTGTTGTCAGCGGCGTCGGTGACGATCATTGCCAGCACCATCCGGTTGACGCTCTATGCCCGGCGGGATGAAATTGAAATCATGCGGCTGATCGGAGCCACGGGAGGCTTTATCAAAATTCCCTATCTCATTGAAGGGACAATGCTGGGTGCCATGGGGAGCGCGGTGTCCCTGGTGATGCTGAAGGGGGGCTTCGAGTTGTTCAGCGCCCGTCTCGGCATGCCCGGCCGGTTTTTAGGCATCGACTCGGGCGTCCACTTTTTTTCCGGCCAGGTGGCGGTCCTGATCATGGGCGCGGGGTTACTGCTGGGGTTCATCGGCAGCGCCGTGTCCGTGCTGGATCTCGGGAGGGCCAAGCCGTGAAGGCGGGTACGCTTCTCAAGGCCGCGATGGTGGGGGGGGTGGCCGCCGGACTCCTGATGGTGCCGCCCGCCTGGGCGGCGAAGGAGAAGCACGATCCCCTGGCGCAAAAAATCGAACGCCAGCGGCATACGCTTGAGAAGCTGCAGGAGGAGATCAAGGAAAAGAAGAGGTCCTCCGAGCAGACGGAAAAGAAGATGGAATCCGTGCTCGAGTCGATTCAGGAGTTGGACGCGAAATTGATGCAGAGCCGTTTGGAGCGCCAGGAGATCGGCCGCAAATTGAAACAAAAAGACCAGGAGCTTGAAGAGATCAATGCGCAGCTGGCGTCGCTGCGGGGACGTGTCGGCGAGCGGCGGCGCTCGATTCTCGCCCGTCTGCGCATCCAATATATGGAGGGCCGGGTGGGCGGGCTGAAAGTGCTGCTGGCGGCGGACAGTTATGCCGACCTGCATCGGCGGTATCAGTATCTCGCGGCGGTGTCCCGGCGGGAGTACGATTTGATGCAGGCGTATCAGAACGATGTGGGGCACCTGGAACAGGTGGAGCGGCAGCGCGCCACGGCCCGCGAGGCCATGTTCTCGTTGAAGGAAGAAACCGAGCATAAGTTGGGCGAGGTGCAGGAGGGGAAGCGGAGAAAAAATATTTTTCTGGCCAAGATGACGGACGAGAAAGAGTCGTACGACCGCATGGTGACGGAATTGGAGCGCTCCGCCGGGCGTGTGGACTCGCTGCTGAAAGACCTGCTCGAACAGCGGACCAAGCTGGCCACCGCCCAGGTCAGGCAGCGAGGCGGCAAGTCGCACACGTTGCTCGGCCAGTTCCTCTGGCCGGCGGACGGCGAGATCGTGTCCCATTTCGGTCGCCAGAAGCACCCGCAGTTCAACACTTACGTCCATCGCAAGGGCATTGATATCCGGACGGCAGAGGGAAGCGGCATTCGGGCCGTGATGACCGGCACGGTGGCCTTTGCCGACTGGTTGAAAGGCTATGGGTTGGTCATCATTGTGGACCATGCGAACGGATTTTTTTCGCTCTATGCGCATGCCTCCGTGCTGATCGTAAAAACCGGCGAGCATGTGCAGGCCGGGCAGACCATCGGAACGAGCGGCGATACCGGGATGACCAAGGACAACACGCTCTACTTCGAGTTGCGGGAAGGCGCGGAGCCGGTGGATCCGGTTATCTGGCTGGCCAAACGCAAATGAAGATTGACGGAAAGGAATCGCACACTATGGAACAGGGACAGCACCGCCGGACGTGGTACTTGATCGCGGTTATGACGTTGTGTCTCGGCGTTCTCATCGGGAAAGGATGGGAACGGACCGGGCACGCGACCGAGACCTACGAAGAACTCAAAACCTTCGCCGAGGTTTTGAGCCAGATTCAGAAGCACTACGTGGACGAGGTGAAGGTCAAGAATCTTGTCCAGGGGGCCATGCGCGGCATGCTGGCGACGCTGGACCCGCATTCCGCCTACATGACGCCGGAGATGTACAAGGAAATACAGGTCGAGACGAAAGGGGAGTTCGGCGGGGTGGGCATCCAGATCGGGGTGAAAGACAATCGCCTGACGGTCATTGCGCCGATCGAAGGCACGCCGGCCTACAAGGCCGGGATCAAGGCCGGCGATTTCATCATCAAAGTGGATGACGAGCCGACCAAGGAGCTGACGTTGCTGGATGCCGTCCAGCGCATGCGGGGGCAGAAGGGGACCAAGGTCACGCTGACGATTCAACGGGAAGGGACGCTGGATCCGCTCGTCTTCACCCTGGTCCGGGATACCATCAAAATCGAAAGCATCCGCTTCAAAACGATCGAGAACAACGTCGGTTATGTCCGCCTGACGCAGTTTCAGGAATCCTCGGCCAGGGATTTGAGCAAGGCCATGAAGCAGTTTCACGAGCAGAAGTTGCAGGCGCTGGTACTGGACCTTCGAAACAATCCTGGCGGTCTGTTGACATCGGCCGTGGAGGTCTCGGAGCAGTTCATCGGCGGCGGGAAGCTCATCGTCTATATTAAAGGACGCGACGGGCGCAAGGACGAGTATTTCTCCAAGACGAAGGATTCGCTTGCGGATTATCCGATGATCGTTCTGGTGAACGAAGGATCGGCCAGCGCATCGGAGATTGTCGCAGGGGCGATGCAGGACTGGGGGCGGGCCGTGGTGCTCGGGGCCACGACGTTCGGCAAGGGATCCGTGCAGACAATCCTTCCGCTCTCGGACGGCTCGGGCTTGCGGCTGACCACAGCCAAGTATTACACCCCGAAGGGACGATCCATCCAATCCACGGGGATCACGCCGGATATCACCGTCAAGGCGCAGCCGCAAGTCGTGGCCAAGGCGGGCGAGAAAGACGGCAAAGAGGGTGACGCGAAAGCGCAGAAACCGCAGAGTTCCAAGGAGGCGCCGCCTGCCGCCAAACCCGGCACGGACACCGCCCCGAAGAGCAATGGGGCGCCGGCTGACTTTGGCGATATGCCGATCGAGGATGATCTTCAGCTTCAGAAGGCGGTCGAGCTGCTCAAGACGTGGAAAATCTTTAAAGAGCTGCGGCCGACGCCCGGCGCAGCCGCATCCTGATCTGTCATCTCTGCCGGCGCGCTCGAATCTCGGCGAGCAGTGTGTCTTCCTGGATGGTGACGCCGGGCATCGTTCTGAGGAGATGCGAGCGCACCAGTGTTTCCAGGTCATCCAGCGTGCGGATGCCCAACCGGCTGTAGAGGTGTTGGACCAGGCTCTCCGAAAATCCAGGCAGGCTGGCCCATGTGGCGACATC
>JAIBHQ010000036.1 GCA_020028595.1 Nitrospirota bacterium | reverse complement strand
GCGCTGACCGATGCGATGCGGCTGGAACTTCAGCCCTGGGGCATTCAGGTATCCATCGTCGAGCCGGGAGCGATCGAGTCCCGCATCTGGGACAAGGCGAGGCACGCCGCGGATCAGATCGATGCCACGTGGGGTGCCGAGGGGAAAATTCTGTATCGGGACGTGTTGGTTCGGGTGCGGGGAGCGGTTGAACAGGCTGCGCAACGGGCTATCCCAGCGCGTGCGGTGGCTAAAGCTGTCGCGCATGCCCTGTCTGCCGCCCGGCCGAAGACGCGTTACCTGGTCGGTCACGACGCGCGCTTTCGTGCGGTGCTGGCCGCCTGGCTGCCCGACCGTGTTCAAGATTGGCTGCTGACGAGGATACTGAAGTTGCCGGGCAAAATCAGTTGACGGAACGGCCTGTGCTGCCGTATTGTGAAACCCAGTTTGGTCGTGCTTCATGATTAACGGAATAGCGGACCAAACGGACTAAACGGAACAACAGAAACCATGAAAATTTATCTTGCCAGTCCGCGAGGGTTTTGCGCCGGCGTGGACCGGGCGATCGAGATCGTCGAGCTGTCGCTCAAGGCCTACGGGGCGCCGATCTACGTGCGGCACGAGATCGTGCACAGCCGCCACGTCGTCAACAGCCTCCGTGACAAGGGCGCGGTGTTCGTGGAAGAGCTCACCGAAGTACCGGACGGCTCCATCGTGATTTTCAGCGCGCACGGGGTGGCCAAGGAAGTCTGGGCGGAGGCGACTCGTCGAGGACTGAAGACCATCGATGCCACCTGTCCGCTGGTGATCAAAGTTCATAACGAGGTCAACCGGGACTATACCCAGGGCTACGAACTGATTCTGATCGGCCACGCGGGCCACCCGGAGGTCATCGGGACGCTGGGGCAGATTCCGGACAAGTTCCATCTCGTGTCCTCGGTGAGCGACGTCGAGAAACTGCATGTCGAAAACCAGCGCAATCTCTCGTATGTCACGCAGACCACGCTGAGCGTGGATGAGTGCCGGGATATCGTCGCAGCGCTGCACCGCCGGTTCCCGAAGATCAAGGGGCCGCACCAGGAAGACATCTGCTACGCGACGCAGAACCGCCAGAATGCCGTGAAGGAACTGTCAAAGCACGTGGACGTGATTCTGGTCATCGGCTCGCCGAACAGTTCCAACTCCAACCGCCTTCGCGAATTGGGCGAGCATTGCGGGATTCAATCGTACTTGATCGATTCGTCGTCGGATATCAGCCTGGACTGGATTAAAAACGCCAAGGCCGTGGGCATCTCGGCCGGTGCTTCGGCCCCGGAAGTGTTGGTGACCGAGGTCGTGGACTATCTCAAGAGCCATGGCGCCAACGAAGTCGAGGAACTCATGGTCGTCGAAGAAGACGTCGAGTTCTCTCTTCCCAAAGAATTAATCAGCATTCAGCCGCTCTCCCGCCAAGTCAGCGCGTAGCGCGATTCCGCATTCCGGACTGTTTTCCCAAGAGCCTGACCCGCTTGTTCTGAGGCCCTACATCTAGTGGGACTGAGGCAAACTACCTACCGTCCAGTGTGTTTTTCTTTGCTTTTCGCCTCCAGCTGTGCTACAAGTGCCGAAATTTCAAGCCTCTCGGGCATGCTCGGGAAAGGGACGGAATGTACCTCAAGTCCTTGGAACTGACCGGGTTTAAATCCTTCGCCGAAGCCAAAATCGGTTTTCCCACCGGCGTCACCGCCATTGTCGGGCCGAACGGGACAGGAAAAAGCAACATCGTGGATGCCATCCTCTGGGTGCTCGGCGAGCAAAGCCCGAAGTCGGCGTTGCGGTGCGAGAAGATGGAGGATGTGATCTTCAACGGCACCGAAGCGCGCAAACCGCTCGGCATGGCGGAGGTGTCGCTGATCATGAGCGGCCTGTCGCAGTCCGAGCCGGGTGCGCCGCCGCTCCTGCCGCCGGAGTTCGGCGACTACCACGAAGTGATGGTCACGCGGCGCCTGTACCGGAACGGCGACAGCGAATACCTGATCAATAAAGTGGCCTGCCGGTTAAAAGACGTGCGCAGCCTCCTGATGGATACGATCGCCGGGACCAAGGGGCATACGGTGATCGAGCAGGGCCGCATCGAAGAAATTCTCAATGCCTCTCCGCTGCAGCGCCGCGAACTGATCGAAGAAACGGCCGGCATCGTCCGCTACAAAAAGCAGAAGGCCGAAGCGTTGCGCAAAATGGACGCGACGACCCAGAACCTCAGCCGGGTGCGGGACATCATCGCGGAGGTCAAGCAGCGGCTGAATGCGCTGGAGCGGCAGGCCAGGCAGGCCAAGAATTATCAAGTATTGCAGGACGAAGCGCGGGCGCTGGAGATTCGCCTGCTGGTGCGTGAACATCGGACGTTGCAGGGGCAGCAGCGCGTGGTCGAGGTGGAACTGGCTGCGCTGGACGCGCAGGAATCCGCCCAGGCCGCCGAGCAGGCTCGATTCGTCGCGCAACTGGAAGAGATCCGTGTCCGGATGCTGGAAGGCGACGATGCGCTCATGCGCCGCCGCGACGAGATCGGCCGCCTGGAGCAGCAGCAGGCCCAGGCCCTTCGGACGAGCGAGGTGGAGCGGAGCCGTGCCGAGCTGTTCGGACAACAGCGCGCGCAAGCCGGCGATCAACTGATCCGGTTGGAAGGCGAGCGGGAGCGGGCGGTCGCCGGGGTGGCGGATCGCCGCGAGCAGTTGGCCCGGGCGGAAGCCGAGATGGCGGCGGGCGCAACGGGATTGGCGGAGCAGGAGCGGCAGGCGCACTCGATAGCCGGCCGCCGCGCGGCCACAGTGGAGCAGGCCGAGCAATCCCGCCGGAGCCTGCTGGCCCTGTCGTTGCCTTCGGTGGACGGCGCTGCCGCCGAGTCCGTTGTGCCGGGCACGCTGACGGCTGCGGCGCAAGCCAAGCTTGAAGAGTGCCTCGCGCATCGTCGGCAGGCCGAGCAGCGGATCGCCACGGTACAGCAGGCGCAGCACGCCGCCGTGCAGCGCGGGCAGCAGCTGGACGAACAGGTGCGTGAGACTGCGCAGCAGTTGAGCCAGCAACAGGGGCGCCTGGCGTCGGTCGAGTCCCGGTGTCAGGCATTGAGCGGCGTCGTGCGCGAGGAAATGGGCTATGGCCGGGAGGGCGACGACAGCGTGGCGTCGTTGCGCAAGTCCTGCGCGGGCGTGAAGGAGGCCGTTGCGGAATGGCTGGAGGTGCCGGAGCGATTCGAGCGGGCCATGGAAGCGGTGCTGGGCGAACGGCTCCGCGCGTGGATGGTGGAGCGGCCGGCCGATGCGCAGCAGGCCATCGAGTTTCTGAAACAGAAAGGGCTCGGACGCGGCACGTTCGTGCCGGTGAAGCCCCGCTGGTCGACGAACGGCGGCGGGCACGGGTGGTGGAACGGACTCAAGGACCAGGCGGGCGTGTTGGGATTGGCGGCCGATCTGGCGAAGACGACCGCGCACTCGCATGACGTGTGCGCGACGCTGTTCGACGGCGTCGTGGTCGTCGAGTCGCTCGACCACGCGGTGCGGCTGTGGGAGGGCGGGCAGTGGACGGCGCCGGACGGCCCCACGTTCGTGACGCTGGACGGTGACGTGCTGGATGCGGCGGGGATCATGACCGGCGGGACGACCGGAGGGCTGCTGCAGCGCCGCCGCGAAATCCACGAGCTTGAACAGCAGCAGGTGGAATTGACACGTGCGATCGAGGCGCTGAACAACGCCGGCGCCGGCCTCACGGCCGAACGCGAACAACTCGCGGCCACGCGGCGGCAATTGGACGAGCAGGTTCGGGATGCCGAGCAGCAGCGGATTGCCGCGCTGCTGGAGGAGCGGGCGGCGCGGGAAGCCGGCCTCGCGGAACTCGACGACGCGCTCCGGCAGATGGAAGAGGAGCACCTGGCGGTCCAGCGGCAGCTCACGGAATCGCGCGTGGCGGTGGAGGCGTTGCGGGGGCGGTGCGAACATTGTCGGGCCGATGTGGCGCGGCTGCTCACGGAGCAGGAAGAGGGCACCGCGCAGATGCAGGCGTTGAAGGGGCAGATCGACACACTGGCGGCCTCGATCACGCAGAGCCAGGCCGAGCGCAGCCGCCAGGAGGCCCTGTTCCAGGAATTAAACCGGCGGGTGGTGGACTTGCGGCAGGAACTGGTCAAGACGCAGGAGATCCACGCGCAGGACATGCAGCAGGCCCGCCAGGTCGAGCAGAGCCTCGATGCGGCGCGGCAGGCGCTGGCGGCGAGCCGCGAAGCGCGGATGGGCGTCGAGGTTCGCCGTGCTGAAATCCGGACGCATCTCGGCACGGTCGAGGGCACGCTGACCGGAACCTATCAGCTCTCGGTGGAGGAGATGCTGCTGCGGGAGCCCGAAGAGTCCGCAGCCGTCACGCGCGAGGAGGCGGAAGCCGCGACGACGTCGCTGCGTGAGGAATTGCAGAAGATTCGGGGCCGGATCGAGCGCATGGGGCCCATCAACCTGGCCTCGATCGAGGAGCATCGCGAGCAGGAAGAGCGCTACAAGTTTTTGACGACGCAGGAGGCGGACCTGTCCCAATCCGTCCAGTCGCTGCGTGAGATCATCGTCAAAATCAACCGCACCACCAAGCAGATGTTCGAGCAAACCTTCACCGACCTCCAGCAGAAATTCAGCGAAGTCTTCGGGCGGTTATTTCCCGGCGGGCGCGCCGAGCTGCTTCTGGTCGAGCCCGAAGTGGATCCTGAGACCGGGAAGCAGAAGGACGAGGAGCATGGCGTGGACATTGCGGCGCAGCCGCCGGGCAAGCGGCTCAAAGGCATTACGATGCTGTCGGGCGGCGAGAAGACGCTGACGGCGATGGCGCTGATCTTCGCCAGCTTTCTGATCAGGCCCACCCCGTTTTGCATCCTGGACGAAATCGACGCTCCGTTGGACGAAGAGAACATCAGCCGGTTTGCCACGGTCCTGCGCGAGTTGGCGGCCGATGCCCAGTTTCTGGTCATCACGCATAACAAGCGGACGATGGCGGTGGCCGATTCGCTGTTCGGGGTCACGATGGAAGAGCCGGGTGTCTCAAAAACGATTTCAGTACGCCTAGCCGATCTTCAGCCGGCCTGAAACCGGCGAAACCTGTCAAAGTTCAACAGGTTCGAGTATCCCTTTCCTTGACTGTCGGGAATCCCTTTGCTATAAGACCTAGCGTATGACATGACTTCTGGCTGGCTGTATTTCCTGCCAGAAGCAGGCGAGTTCTAACCCTTCGTCGCCAGGTTTCCCAAGGACAATATGCAGCGTTGGAAGCGGTTACTCACACGCTTATCTGATCGTTTCTTTGCCTCGGTTCCCGACAAGGTCCGGGAGAAGGTCGAGGCCTATGCGCCGCAGGCCGTGCTCCGGCTGGTGTCCCACAATCCGCATCCCGTCCCGGTCGATGCGCCGGTGCGCCGGCTGACCCATGCGGCGTCGCACGAATCGGTGGACGAAGCCATCCGTCTCAGCCAGCGATGGATTCTGGACCGCCAGCATCCGGTGGAGGGATTCTGGGTCGCCGAATTGGAGGCGGATACGACGCTGACGTCGGAGTACCTGATGCTCCGCCGTTTTCTGAACGTGGTGGATCCGGAGCGCGAGCGCAAGGCTGTCCGGTATCTCAAGACGATGCAACTGCCGGATGGCGGCTGGCCGATTTATTCGGGCGGTCCGTCCGAGATCAGCGCCTCCGTCAAGGCCTACTTCGCCTTGAAGCTGTCGGGGGTCTCGCCGACGGAACCGCTCATGTGCCAGGCGCGCGAGTGCATTCACGCCAAGGGCGGCGTCGCGGCGACGAACGTCTTCACCAAGATCACGCTGGCGCTGTTCGATCAATATGACTGGTACGGGCTCCCCAGCATGCCGCCGGAAATCATGCTGCTGCCCAAGCGCTTCTACTTCAGCATCTACGAAATCTCCTACTGGAGCCGTGCGGTGCTGATTCCGCTGCTGGTCGTCTTCGCGCACCGCCCGGTGTGCCGGATTCCAGAGGAAGAGGGGATCGCGGAGCTCTTTGTGACGCCGCGCGAGTTGATGGACTACGGCGACGTGCCGCCCTTCAAGAAGGACACGGCCTGGTTCACCTGGAGAAATTTTTTCGTCACGCTGGATCGCCTCCTCAAGCTCTACGAGCGCATGCCGTATCAGGCGTTCCGGGAGACGGCGGTCCAGAAGGCGATCGTCTGGACGCTGGATCATATGCGGGGCAACGGCGGGCTTGGGGCGATCTATCCGGCCATGGCAAACTCCGCCGTCGCGCTGCATTGTCTCGGCTACAGCGCGGACCATCCGCTGCTGGCGAAGGCGCTGAAGGAAATCGAGGATCTGGAAGTCTATGAGACGGTCCGCGAGGGACAGGCGAAAGCCGAAACCCTGCACCTGCAGCCCTGCTTCTCTCCGATCTGGGACACGTCGTTGTCGATCAATGCCTTGATCGAGTCGGGACTGCCGCAAAACCATCCGGCCCTGCTGAAGGCGGGACACTGGATGATGTCCAAGCAGACCACGACGGCCGGAGACTGGAAAGAGTCCTCGGCGCCTGCGGCCGAGCCGGGGGGCTGGTATTTTCAATTCGAGAACGAGCGGTATCCGGACGTGGACGACTCCGCGGTCGTGATCATGGCGCTGGCGAAGCTGCGCATGGCGGACCGCCAGGCGCAGCAGGACTCCATCCGGCGCGGCTACCAGTGGGTGATGGCCATGCAGAGTTCGGACGGCGGCTGGGGCGCCTACGACGTGGACAACAACCACATGGTGTTCAACGTCATTCCCTTTGCCGACCACCAGGCGCTGCTGGATCCGCCGACGGAGGATCTGGCCGGCCGCTGCCTGGAGATGCTGGGCGCCCTGGGGTACGACCGGATGCACCCGGCCGCGAAGCGGGCCATCGCGTTTATCAAGCAGAAGCAGGAGGCGGACGGCAGTTGGTACGGCCGTTGGGGCGTCAATTATATTTACGGCACCTGGTCGGTCCTGGTCGGCTTGCGGTCGATTGGAGAAGACATGTCGGCGCCGTACGTGCAGCACGCCGTGCAGTGGATGGAATCGAAGCAGAACCCCGACGGAGGGTGGGGAGAATCCTGTCTGTCCTATGCCGATCAGGCCGTGGCCGGCCGGGGCGAGAGCACCCCGTCCCAGACGGCGTGGGCGCTCATGTCGTTGCTGGCAGCGGACGTCTCGGATTCCCTCAGCGTGGTGCGCGGAATCAACTACTTGCTGCGCCATCAGCGCGAAGACGGTTCGTGGAAGGAAGT
>JAIBHQ010000212.1 GCA_020028595.1 Nitrospirota bacterium | reverse complement strand
TGGAGCTGGAACGGGACGGTGGCATGTGCCGCGCAATGCTCCGGTATGAAACCACGCTACTTGTGACAGACAGTCGCGCAACCCACGGCGAAGCCCTGGCCGAATTGATCCGCCTGCTGCATGCGCGAGGCTTCCGGCAGCTTCGGAGCCAGCTCAGCTTCAGAGAAAACACCTATTACGGCAACCGGGAACCCTGGATGGAGTACCCCGACCCTGAACGCTCCGTTCGGCCGCCCGACGGTATCATTGCCCGGCTGTTCGGCTGGCTACGACAGGGAGAACCCCGCGCATGAGTTTTGTTCCGATTGAAGATCTTCGGAAGGGTGATGGCAGCTCTTCGCACCAACGCCTGCCGCCCTGGTTTAAAGTCCGTCTCCAGCAGGGACCGGACTATCGGGACATCCGGCAAGTCGTGGACGATCTGGGCCTCCACACCATCTGCGAGGAAGCCCGGTGCCCCAACATCTGGGAATGCTGGAACAATCGTACGGCGACATTTTTGATCCTCGGCGATATTTGCACGCGCCGGTGTCATTACTGTTCCGTGACCACCGGAAAGCCATTGGCCGTGGACCACGATGAACCGCTGCGTGTGGCGCAAGCCGTGCAGGCCATGCGCCTCAAGCACGCGGTCATCACCTCCGTCAACCGGGATGAATTGGACGATGGCGGCGCGTCCGTGTTCACCGAGACGATCCGACAGATCAGACGGTTGAACCCGGCCTGCACCGTGGAAGTTCTCATTCCTGACTTTGAAGGGAGCGAGAGCGCCCTGCAAACCGTCACGGCTGAACGGCCGGAAATTCTGAACCACAATATCGAAACGGTCGAACGACTCTTTCCGGACATCAGGCCGCAAGGCAAATACCAGCGATCGATCGAACTGCTCGGGCGCGCCAAACACATGGGCATGACGACGAAGTCGGGCCTCATTATCGGAATGGGGGAGACAGCGGACGAGACCAGACAGGTCATGCAGGACCTGCGAGCCGCCAAGTGCGACATCCTGACCATCGGCCAGTATCTTCAGCCGACCAGGCAACACCTCCCGGTCGCGCGCTTCTACCACCCGGATGAATTCGCAGCATTCAAAGCTGAAGGCCTCGCGCTCGGATTCAGCCATGTGGAAGCCAGCCCTTTGGCGCGAAGCTCCTACCACGCAGAGCAACAAGTCATGCCCTGAATTGACTCTCCTCAGACCCACTCCCTATAATGCCTTCCGGACTAAATTTCCTGGTTTTTTCTCATGAACACAACCGGTTTTTCTCAAAGAATTCAGGAGCTCAGGGCTAAATTTCAGCACGCGTTTGCCCTCCAACCGGACGGGCAGCCGCTCACGACTGATGAACAAACTTTGCTGGAGAAAGTCGCCGCCACCGTTGTGAATCGGCGCATGGCCGGTCCGGCCCTGCTCTTTCTTGAATCAGCCGGACCGATGAATTTTCTCAGCAGCCAGGCGTTGCATTTTCTCGCTCCAATCCTGGATCTGGCCTGTGACGCGCGTGAGATCGAACGGGCGGCGTGCCTGCTCGAGCGCCGCGATGCCATCCCCCGCTTGATTGAAATCATCGAAGCCAAGTCTGCGCCTGCCAAATCCGCTCCTACAGGAGCGCCAGCTCGATGAGTGCTGCCGTGCAGGCCCCGCACAGAAAGACCGCCGATCTCCCCCTGACCGTCATCATCGCCACAGACTGCGGCAGCACCACAACCAAAGCCGTTCTGATCGAAAAACAAGGCGACACATTCCGGCAAACGTTCCGTGGTGAAGCACCCACGACCGTGGAAGCCCCGTTTGAAGACGTCACCCGCGGTGTCTTGAACGCCATCGCCGAGGTGGAAGAACTGTCCGGCCGGAAAATTCTTGACGGAGAAAAGATCATTACACCGGCTGGAGTGGGGGGTAACCCCAAGGCAGGAGTGGACATCTACGTGTCGACCAGCAGCGCCGGCGGCGGCCTGCAAATGATGGTGGCCGGCGTGGTCCAGAGCATGACGGGGGAAAGCGCCCAACGGTGCGCGTTGGGCGCCGGCGCCATCGTGATGGACGTGCTGGCCTCGAACGACGGCCGGCTTCCGCATGAAAAAATCGAGCGCATCCGCTCGCTGCGGCCGGACATGATTCTTCTCTCGGGTGGAACGGACGGGGGCACCGTCACGCACGTCGTCGAAATGGCCGAATATATCTCGGCCGCCGAGCCGCGCCCGCGCCTCGGGATGACCTATTCGCTGCCGCTGATCTATGCGGGCAACACAAACGCCCGCGATCAGGTCACGGCCATTCTTGGCCGAAAAACGGCGCTGGCCGTCACGGATAATATCCGCCCGACGCTCGAGAAGGAAAACCTGTCGCCGGCCCGCAATAAAATCCACGACCTGTTTCTCGAACACGTCATGGCCCAGGCACCCGGCTACAAAAAACTGATCTCCTGGGCCGGCGCGCCGATCGTTCCGACGCCGGCCGCCGTCGGCTTCATCATGGAAGCCCTGGCCAAGCGCGACAAGATCAATTTGATCGGCGTGGATATCGGCGGCGCCACCACGGACGTCTTCTCCGTGTATGACGGGGTCTTCAACCGCACGGTCAGCGCCAATCTCGGCATGTCCTACAGCATCTCCAATGTGCTGGCCGAAGCCGGACTCGCCAACATCATGCGGTGGGTCCCGTTCGACGTGGATGAGCAGACCTTGCGCAACCGCAT
>JAIBHQ010000211.1 GCA_020028595.1 Nitrospirota bacterium | reverse complement strand
GAGGCCGCAGGGAGTCCGGCGACTGAGGCGTGCCCTCTGGGGCACGTCGCAGGGAGACGGGCGACCGAGAACAAAGCTGGCAGCCTTTTTCAACATCCTGCCTAGTTCCAGGTCACGTCGTCTTCATGGAGCAGAAATTCGATCATTTCCATGCGGTCGAGCATGAGCCGCTGGGCCTTCCTGGACATCGGCACCACGGCGCCGATCGGCCGTCCAGATTCCATCTGCTCCAACGCAGGGAGTGATTGAAGGATCGCTTTTTCGTTTTCCGATCGAAAAGCGGCCATTGCGAGTGCCCTCTCCTGACCTGCTTTCATCATACTACGCCAAATCATGGCGTGCCACTGACCGGAGAAAGTGCCCCTAAATAACTGAAATCGCCTATTTTTTTAAGTGGGCTGTCGGCGCGGAGCCGGAAGTCGCCGTCATGAGGATTCACAAAACGGGGATCTTCCCGGACATCGGACTCAGCTTTCAGATCAGGCGCCGGTGTCGGCGGCGGCCCTGCTCGGAGATAATCGTCCTTATTATAGAGCGCATTGTACGACAGGCTGACGCGGGCCGCGGGCGCAATCGTAATGCCGGCGGTGTTCAACCCGATGATGTTGCCGGCGGCCTCACTCTGCGAGGCGCCCAGGAACGCGGCGCCGCCGCCGTTTCTCACGATGGTATTACTGACCAGAACCGCGCGCGCCTGATCCGTCACCACCACGCCCTCAAAGAGGCTGCGCGTGATGACATTACGTTCCAGCCGGACGTCGGATTTCCCCCCGACCGTCACCCCGTGATCGTTGTCGTGAATCACATTGTCCGACAGAACCGCCTGTGAGTCGGCAAACTGCACGCCGGTCGTTTCGCTCCCGCCGAGCGAACACTGTTCGATCCGAACCCCCGCTACTTGTTGTCCGAACAGCATCCCGTTCACCAACACGTTGCGCAGCACAATGTTCCTGCCGTTGAAAATCCCCATGGCAAGACCGCCATGTTCCTGGATCGTCAGGCCGCTGATTTCAATATTCGTCGCGCCGTAAGGCCACTTGCCGATGTGGAACGACCCCACGCGCTTACGTCCAAGAATCGTCACCTTGTCCACGCCGTCGCCGACAATCTTCACCCGCTCTTTGCTATGAATCGTGACATCTTCCGGATAGGAACCGGCTTTGATGTGGACGACATCGCCTTTGCGGGCTGCATCGATGGCTTCTTGGATCGAGGTGTACTGCCCGCTGCCGTCGAGCGCCACAACGAGCGTACGGGCTCCTTCGATGACGGGCGCGCCTGAACAGGCCGCCAGCCAGCTCGCGGACAGTAGCAGCACGACAAGATAGGAGGGCCATGATGGCAACATGACTGGGTGATACAGGCGAGTTGCGCAGGAAGTCAAGTCTCAAGCTATCAGCTATTAGCTGCCAGCTATCAGCTTTCTACGTGGCGAATGACGATTGACCCTTGTCGACAAGTTCATGCTATGCTGCCCCCATGATTCTGGTCGGGCTCACCGGTGGTGTTGCGTGCGGCAAAAGCAGTGTCGCGCGCCTCTTTCAAGACTGCGGAGCCACCCTTATCGATGCCGACGTGCTCGCCCGGATGGTCGTCGAACGCGGCAAGCCGGCCCTCAAAGACATCGCGCGCGTCTTTGGCAAGAAAACGCTTCAAGCGGACGGCACGCTGAACCGCCCCGCCCTCGGGAAGATCGTCTTTGGCAGCCCGGCCAAGCTGAAAAAACTCAACGCCATCGTCCATCCCCGCGTCGCACGGGAACAGGCCAGGCTCACCCGCTCGATCGAAACCCAGGAGCCCCAGACCGTGGTCATCTATGACGCGCCGGTGCTCATCGAGGCCGGAGCGCACAAACGCATGGATAAAGTGCTCGTCGTGTCGGCTGACGAGAAGACTCAAATCAAGCGGCTCCACAATCGCAACCACCTCTCCAAAACGGAAGCCCTCCGCCGCATCAAGAGCCAAATGCCACTCGCCAAGAAAATCACACTCGCCGATTACGTGATCGACGGCACCCTGTCCTACGAACAGACCAAACACGAAGTGGAACGGATCTACGCGGAACTGAAACAGCTCGCCTGATCAGTTATAATGAACTCCGTGTCGCCACCTTAACCGAGGGGGATGTCCCATGCCGACCTATGTGAGCCTTGTGAAATTCACGCAGCAGGGATTGACCACAATGAAGGACAGGGGCGTCCAGCGGGCGGACCTGGTCAAGCAGAACGCCCGATCGCTGGGCGGCAAGTTGCGCGAAGCCTACTATTGCCTGGGCGAGTATGACGTCGTGGCGATCTGGGAGTTTCCGAACAACCAGGCCGCGATGAAGGCCGCGCTGCTCAACGCGTCCATGGGACACATTGAAATCAAGACGATGCCGGCCGTGAAGCGGGACGAGTGGAAGAAAGTCGTCCGCGCCACGCTGGGAAAAAAGAAATAATGCGTCACGTCGCAATTATTGGTTCGGGGCCGGCCGGGCTGACTGCTGCCATTTACGCGGGGCGGGCGAATTTGTCCCCGCTCGTGATTGAAGGGCTCCAAGCCGGCGGACAACTGACGACGACCACCGAGGTCGAGAACTATCCCGGCTTCTCCCACGCCATCATGGGTCCGGAATTGATGAAGGACATGCGGGCCCAGGCGGAACGCTTCGGCACGACGTTTCTCCAGGGCGACGTCACAAGCGTGGAACTCAAGAAGA
>JAIBHQ010000035.1 GCA_020028595.1 Nitrospirota bacterium | reverse complement strand
GGTGGTGGCCTAATCCAGGCATCCTTTTTATTCCAATGCATTATCGGCCAGCCTGAGAGGCTTACCCTTCATCACCGGTCCTAGGCAACTCTGTTTGGAGCGGGTTTTCCTTCCAGCACAGCCAGCACGTTCTCCACGCACATCATTCCCATGCGGATGCGCGTCTCCGCTGTCGCAGAGCCGAGGTGCGGCAGCAGGACAACTTGCGGAAGTTCGCGCAGGCCCAGCTGCAATTCCGGCTCTTTCTCGTAAACGTCCAAGCCGGCTCCGGCAAGTCGTCCTTCTCGCAATGCAGCGACCAGCGCCGCTTCATCCACCACAGGCCCTCGCGCCGCATTGATCAGAAACGCGGTCGGTTTTATGAGCCGCAGCGCGGCATCGTTGATCAAATGATGCGTGTCCGGTGCCAGAGGTATGTGGGGGCTGAGAAAATCGGAACGGCGCAGCAGTTCTTCGAACGAGACCCGCTGCCACGAAGGATTGGCAGGTTGGAGCGGGCGCTCGCTGCGGGTCCAGTACAGCACGTTCATCTCGAATCCGGCCGCGCGTCTCGCGACGGCTTGCCCGATGCGGCCCATCCCGATGATGCCGAGCGTTTTGCCAGCCAGATCGACGCCCAGCATCTGAGTCGGTGACCAGCCGGTCCACTGGTGCTGCCGGACCAATTGATCGCTTTCCACGACCCGCCGTGCAACGGCCAGGATCAGCGCCCATGTCAGGTCGGCGGTGGCGTTGGTCAGCACATCCGGCGTATTGGTGACGATGATGCCGCGGGCCTTGGCCGCCTCCACGTCGATGTTGTTGTAGCCGACGGCATAGTTGGCGATGACGCGGAGCGCCGGCGCAGCAGACAGGACCCCGGCGTCCATTCGCTCATTCAACGTGCAGATTGCCGCCTGTGCATCACGGACCCCAGCGAGTATCTCGGCGGCGGAAGGCGGGTGGTCTGCCGGCGAAACAGTCAGCTGGAACTGTTCCTGGATGACGGCCATCACCGGGTCAGGAAATGGTCTGGCTAGATAGAGTTTCGGGCGCATGATGTGAGGCATCTTAACGAATTCGCTGTGAGTGGACAATCGGGCGGCGCGGAAGGCGGATCGCGTGTGACTTATTGACTTGGCTGAGCACCGTTTGTTAAATTGCCCTATTCATCATAAGTGCTTGAAACATCCGCCGTATTGAGCTTTTCTTCCATCAGGCCATAAGGGAGCGCGACCAGTGAAATTCGACAAACAAGACGTTCTGAATCGGTGGAAACTTCTCGCGCAGGGGCATGCCGACGAATGGGGTGCGGGCGAGACGACCGAGGAGCAGCTTCCTCCTGCGCCGGCCAACGTGGCGGCGAAACCGGGCAACGGCAAGATCATCATTACGTGGGATCCCGTGCCCGAGGCCATGTATTACAACCTCTATTTTCTGACGAACAAAGGCGTGAGCATCAAGTTTTCAGAGCTGACCCGGCCGATCGCCAGCCCGGAGGATTTCAAGCCCGTCATGGGCGTGAAGAAGGAAAAGGGCAACTGCATCGAAGGGGCGACGTCGCCCTACACGCATGACGATCTGGCGAACAGCACCTGCTATTACTATGTCGTGACGGTGGTGACGGCCCAGGGCGAAAGCCTGGAATCGGCCGAGGTGATGGCGGTTCCGTCTCCCTACCTGATCGTGCAGGTGATCGGCCAGGAGGGCGTGGAGGAGGGCGAGTTCAGGGCGCCGACCGGCATCGTGCTCGACAAGGACGGCTGCATCTACGTGGCCGACACGGACAACCATTCCATCCAGAAATTCGACAAGGATGGCAAGTTTCTCGCACGATGGGGCGGCGATCCCAGCGGGCAGGAAGGCCAGTTTTATTATCCGCGCGGCCTCGCGATCGGCTCGAACGGCGAGGTCTATGTCTCGGACAGCGGCAACAACCGCATCCAGAGGTTCGATGCGGAGGGCAATGTGATGCACGCCTGGGGCAAGTTCGGGTTTGCCTGGCGGGGCGCGGACATGGGCAAGTTCGATGTGCCGTGGGGCGTGGCCACGGACCGGGACGGCAACTTGTATGTCACGGACACGAGCAATTCGCGCGTTCAGAAGTTCAAAGCGGACGGCACACCGCTGCTCAAGTGGGGCCGGGACGGCAGCTTCGACGGCGCGTTTTTCTTCCCGCGCGGCGTGACGGTTGATTTCGTCGGCAATATCTATGTGGCCGACGAGAGCAACAATCGGATTCAGAAGTTCGATGCGCGCGGCAGCTTCCTGGCCAAGTGGGGCAAGGAAGGCGGCGGTCCCGGTCAGTTCAAAGCGCCCTGGGGTGTGGCCTGCGACAAGTTGGGCAACGTGTACGTGGTGGACAGCGGGAACCATCGCATTCAGAAGTTCGACGGCAATGGCACCTTCCTCTGCCAGTGGGGCAACCGCGGCGTCACGGAGGGGCAGGTGAATTTCCCCTCCGGCATTGCCGTGGACGCCGAAGGGCACGTCTATGTCGTCGACAGCGGCAATAACCGCGTGCTGAAGTACGTGCCGACCGAAGAAGAACTCAACCGGCTGGCGCAGAGCCGCCCGCAGGAAATAGCCGGTGCGCCGGCTCCCCGCAGTCTGGTCGCCAAGGCGGGCGACACGGAAATCACGCTGAGCTGGCTCGATGTGCCGGGTGCCGTGTCCTATAACCTCTATTTCCATACGTCGCCGGGTGTGACGACACAGACGGGCACGAAGATCGAAGGCGCGTCGAGCCCCTTCGTGCACACCAGTCTGACGAACGACCGCCCCTATTGCTATGCCTTGAGCGCGCTCTATGAAGACGGCAGCGAGAGCGTTTTGTCCGAGGAAGTGACCGCCATGCCGGTCTTGATCGACATCACGGCGCCGCAGAATCCCTACGCCGTCGTCAATCATGGCGCATTCATGACGAACACGCCGGATGTCGTCCTGACGATCTCGGCGAACGACGTGGATACCGGTGTCGCCGCCTACTACATTGCCGAGAGCCCGATGGCGCCGAGCGCGACCATGCCGGGATGGGTGGAGGTCACGCCGACGAACACGTTCGGTGCGACGATTCCCTGCACGCTCTCGCCGGGCGACGGCCCGAAGACGATGTATATCTGGTTCAAAGACGTCGGTAACAATATTTCGGTCCCGGCCAGCACCAGCATCCTGGTCAACACGTCCGGCTATCTCTGCGTCTCCAAGTGGGGGAAGCCCGGCCGCGGCGCCTCGCTGCTGCACGGCGGCGAGTTTGCGGCGCCGATGTACGGCATGGCGATCGATCAACAGGGCTGCCTGTTCGTGGTGGACAACGGCAACAACCGGGTGCAGAAGTTTGACAGCGCCGGCAATTTCATCATCCTCTGGGGCAGTTTCGGCTCCGCCAACTCCAACTTTCACAACCCGACCGGCATCGCCTGCGACGCCAGGGGCGACGTGTACGTGGTGGATACCAATAATCACCGCGTGCAGAAATTCGACGGAAAACTGGGCGGCTATCTGATGAAATTCGGCTCGCGCGGAAACGCCGAGGGGCAGTTCAGTTCGCCCTGGGGCATCGCCTGCGATCGCGTGCGCGGGTATATCTACGTGGTGGACAGCGCCAACTTCCGCGTGCAGAAGTTCGATGCCAACGGCGAGTTCATCATGCAGTGGGGGAGCTTTGGCGCCAACGACGGGCAGTTTTATTTCCCGCGCGGCGTGGCGGTGGATTCCACGGACGGCGGGGTGTATGTCGTGGATATGGGCAACCATCGCATTCAGAAATTCGACACGAGCACGAACGTGCTCCCGCAGTTGATCACGAAGTGGGGCGGAGGGATCGGCCCCGGCCACGCCAGCGACCCGCGCGCCCAGGAGCCGGGACAGCTCCGGTCGCCCTGGGGCATCGTGGTGGACGGGCAGGGCGACGTGTATGTGTCGGACACCGGGAATCAGCGCGTGCAAAAGTTCGACCGCGAGGGCAATTTCATTACGCAATGGGGCGGGTACGGCAACGGCACCGGGCAGTTTAATTTCCCGTACGGCATCACCGTGGATGCGCGGGGCAGCGTGTTCGTCGTGGATAGCGCCAACACCCGCGTGCAACAGTTCATGCCGGCGGAGGAAGGTGGAGAACGCCTGAAAGAGGAAGCCGAGTCGGTTGCGGAGCTGTCCAGTCAGGCGGCGGAAGTGCCGCGGCGGTAGGGTAAGGCATACGCATGTTGGATAAGGATGTCAGAGTCGGATTGACGTACGACGACGTCGTGCTGGTGCCGGCGAAGTCCGAAGTGTTGCCCGGTGAAACGGATACCCGCACGCAGGTCTCGCGTCATGTGACGGTCAATATTCCGATCGTCAGCGCGGCCATGGACACCGTCACCGAAGCGCGTCTGGCCATCGCCCTGGCGCGGGAAGGCGGCATCGGCATTCTCCATCGCCTGCTGTCTCCCGAAGACCAGGCCGTTGAGGTGGACAAGGTCAAGAAGTCCGAGAGCGGGATGATTCTGGATCCCATCACGATCGCGCCGGATGCCACGATCCGCGAAGCCCAGCAACTCATGAGCAAGTACCGCATCTCCGGCATTCCCGTCACCAAGAACGGCAAACTCGTCGGCATTCTGACCAACCGGGACCTGCGCTTTGAGAGCCGGATGGAGCTCAAGGTGTCGCAGGTGATGACCAAGGATAAGCTGGTCACGGCGCCGGAGGGCACGAGCCTGGAAAAAGCCCGCGAGATCCTGCACGAACACCGGATCGAAAAATTGCCCGTCGTGAACAGGAAATTCGAGCTCAAGGGCCTGATTACGATCAAGGATATCGAGAAACGCATCAAATACCCGCAGGCCTGCAAGGACACGCACGGTCGTTTGCGGGTCGGGGCGGCCATCGGGGTCGGTCCCGAAACGGAACACCGCCTTGACCTGCTGGTCAAGGTCGGTGTGGATCTGGTGGCGGTCGATACGGCGCATGGCCATTCGCGCAGCGTGCTCGAGACGGTGAAGATCGTCAAAAAGAAATATCCCAATCTGGATGTCATCGCCGGCAATATCGCCACGGCCGAGGCCGCGCGCGATCTGGTCAAGGCCGGGGTGGATGCCGTGAAAGTCGGTGTCGGGCCGGGATCCAT
Source organism: Nitrospirota bacterium (assembly GCA_020028595.1). Classification (GTDB taxonomy): domain Bacteria; phylum Nitrospirota; class Nitrospiria; order Nitrospirales; family Nitrospiraceae; genus 2-02-FULL-62-14. The sequence continues at coordinate 2,201 of JAIBHQ010000035.1, read as the reverse complement.
CTGCACGACACGGATTGTCTCCGGAGCCGGCATGCCGCAGTTAACCGCCATTTCCGATTGCGCCGCGGCCCTGGCAGGGACCGGCGTGCCGATTGTCGCGGACGGCGGAATTAAATATTCCGGTGATGTGACCAAGGCCCTGGCGGCCGGCGCCTCGGCGGTCATGATTGGCGGCATTCTCGCCGGGACGGAGGAGTCTCCGGGCGAAACGGTGCTCTTCCAGGGACGGACCTACAAGGTCTATCGCGGCATGGGTTCGCTTGGGGCCATGGAGAAGGGTGGCAAGGACCGCTATGCCCAGGCCGGCCGGGCGGAGTCCAAGCTGGTGCCGGAAGGGATCGAAGGGCGGGTGCCGTACAAGGGCACTCTGTCCGGCGTGATTTACCAAATGGTCGGCGGCGTCCGTTCGGGCATGGGCTATTGCGGCTGCCGGACGATCCAGGACTTGCAGAAGAACGCCAAGTTCATTCGGCAGACGCTGGCCGGTCTCCGTGAAGGCCACGTCCACGACGTGATTATTACGAAAGAAGCTCCGAACTACCGCACGGATGGAGAGTGAATCGAGTAGCTCTCAGCGATCAGCCGTCAGCTTGCAGCTTCGGATTCCGAATTCACGCAAAGAATGTCTTAGCAACCAGTGTTTCTTGTGCTGATGGCTGACTGCTGAAGGCTGATGGCATGGAATTATGGCATGACAGAATCCTGATTCTCGATTTCGGGTCGCAGTACACTCAGCTCATCGCCCGCCGCGTCCGCGAAACCCACGTTTATTCCCAGATACTTCCCTGCACTGTCCCGCTGGCCACGATCACGGCTTACAGGCCCAAGGGCATCATTCTGTCCGGGGGGCCGGCCAGCGTCTACGAGCGGAAGGCACCGCGTGTTTCGAGGCAGCTCTTCGATCTGGGCGTGCCCGTGCTGGGCATCTGCTATGGCATGCAGTTGATGACGCATCTGCTGGACGGCGAAGTGGCCAGAGCATCCCGGCGGGAGTATGGCCGGGCGGAGCTGATCATCGACGACGAGTCCGATCTGTTCAAAGGCGTGGGAGCGGCGCGGGCCACCACCGTCTGGATGTCGCACGGCGATCGGATCGAACGGATGCCCAAAGGGTTCCGCTCGATCGCGCACACCCATAACTCGCCCGTGGCCGCAATGAAGCTGGCGGATGCAAGCCGGCGGTTCTATTGCCTGCAGTTCCACCCGGAAGTGGCGCATACGGCCGGTGGGTTCCGGCTCTTACAGAACTTCGTCCATGAGATTTGCGGCTGCAAACCGACCTGGACGATGCATTCCTATGTGGATACGGCCGTAGCGCAGATTCGCGAGACCGTGGGCAAGGGCAAGGTCATCTGCGCCCTGAGCGGCGGCGTGGATTCCTCCGTGGCGGCCGTCCTGGCCCATCGCGCGATCGGCAAGCAACTGACCTGCATCTTCGTGGACAATGGCGTGTTGCGGCAAGACGAAGGCGAACAGGTGCGCAAAACGTTTACCACGCAGCTCAAGCTCAATCTGCATTTTCTCGACCGGTCCGTGCAGTTTGTGAAAGCCCTCAAGGGCGTGACGGACCCCGAACGGAAGCGGAAGATCATCGGCCGGCTCTTCATCGAAAATTTCGAGAAGGAAGCGAAGCGGCTCCGGCACGTGGATTATCTGGTCCAGGGGACGCTCTACCCGGACGTGATCGAAAGCGTCAGCTTCAAGGGACCGTCGGCCACCATCAAAACGCACCATAATGTCGGCGGCCTTCCGACGAAGATGCGGCTCAAGCTCATCGAGCCTCTGCGGGAATTATTCAAGGACGAAGTGCGCGTGCTGGGCAAGGAACTGGGCTTGCCGGATGACATCATCTGGCGGCAACCGTTCCCCGGGCCCGGGCTGGCGATCCGCATCCTGGGCCCCGTGACCAAAGCGCGGTTGGACATGCTCAAGGCGGCGGAAGCGATTGTAGCCTGGGAAATCAAGAACGCCGGGCTCTATCGGGAAATCTGGCAGGCCTTTGCGGTGCTGTTGCCGATTCGAACCGTGGGGGTCATGGGCGACCAGCGAACCTACGAGCATGTCGTTGCCATCCGGGCAGTGACCAGTTTGGATGGCATGACGGCGGACTGGGCCAGGCTGCCGCCTGAACTCCTGGGCACAATCTCGAACAGGATCATCAACGAAGTGCGGGGCGTGAACCGGGTCGTGTATGACGTCAG
>JAIBHQ010000034.1 GCA_020028595.1 Nitrospirota bacterium | reverse complement strand
TGGTATTGAATCGTGCACTGCCATTACAATCTCCGAGTGAATCTCGCTAAAAGCACTTGAGGTGTTTCTCCGGCGGCGTCAATGGGGAGGGGCTTTTGACACATCAGAGTTCCTGTGGAAAGGGTGGGCAGTCAAAGTCGCACTCGCTGCGAGTGCTCCCACTGAGGGGGCCAGCCCCCTCGTGACTCCCCACGCGAGGGAGTCTCTCCCCCGCGAACCCCCTCGTGCGACTCCCACCAAAAATGCTTGTCGCGGAGCGACACCGTTTCCGGTGATTAGCTGCCACGACCTGTCGGTACTCTGGCGCGCCACTGCCCGTTGGCTGATGATCGGACGGCTTCTAGCGCGCCAAGGGTGGCGGAGAGGGTGGGAGTCGAACCCACGGTCGAGTTACCCCGACACCGGTTTTCGAGACCGGCACTTTAGGCCACTCAGTCACCTCTCCGCGCGAGGGTGCTAATCGCGAATCGTAAAACGCAGATTCTTGAAGAACGTCTGCAGCAGTTCCTGGCTTTCCTGCTCCAGTATCCCGCCAATAACTTCAACCCTGTGATTCAGCCGCCGCTCGGCCGGTACGTTCAAGACCGATCCACAGGCACCGGCCTTGGAATCCAGCGCGCCGAAGACCAACCGGGGAATCCGAGCCAGAATGATTGCTCCGATGCACATGGCGCAGGGCTCGAGTGTCACATAGAGTGTCGTATCGGTCAGCCGCCAGGAACCGGACTGGGCCGCCGCTTCCCTGATAGCAACCACTTCGGCGTGTGCGGTCGGGTCCTGCCAGGTCTCCCGGAAATTATGGGACTGCGCGAGGACCTGGTCGTCCCGCACAAGTACCGCTCCGATTGGAACTTCGTCTTTGGCAGATGCCTTTCGCGCCTGCTCCAGCGCGAGCTGCATATACCCGATGTCACGGTCGTTCATGACGCCGGCATATTAGCACAGGGTTTTCCGATTGACCAATGACGCGTCCGGGAGGATTAAAGGCACTCCCCTTTCCCCCTTAAGGCCTTCCTCAACTCCACCATCGCCAGCGTATCGCGCGCGCAGTATTTAAGCAGCGCTTCCCGAAGCCTGGCCTTCTCCACCCAATCCGCCTCATCGAAGAGCATCCGGTGGTAGGCCCGTGCGGCGATCTCGCCGTCCCGAATTTCCAGATCGCCGTAGCCGAGCGCCGGCACGACCGCCGGCAGCACGGACTTGATCGAGTAGGATCCCTTGAACGCCGGATGGTAGTAATGGTCTTTGACCACATCGAACAGATCCCACAGCCGGCTCAAGAGTTGCTGGAGTTCCTGCCGTAACGACGGCAGCGCTTCGGCCAGCCGCCCGATGACCGACCGTTCGTAGTCTGAATAGACGCAGATACTGCCCTCCCGCCCCAGCGACTCCAGCAGCCGCAGGGTCAATTCCTCGCGCGGATCCTTCACGTCCAGGCAAAGGTACTGGTCGTGGTCGATCCTGCCGTCATCGTATTCCACATGATTGGACCACTGGGTGGGAATCACCTGATAGGGTTTTGTCTGCGGAAACCTGGGAATCGCCGGCATGAATGTCTCGAAGTCCAGATGGTGCACGGGGTAGCGAACTGTTTTCAGTATAATGGGCAGCTTGGGGCTCACCCATTCGATGTTGTCTTTCACGCGGCGCTGCCCGATCGTTAAATTAAAGCCGTCAGGAATCTCGTCGATTGTCTGGATGCCCAGCCGCGCGAGCTGCCGGAACGTCTTATCCCCTCCAGGAAGATAGTAGACCCAGCGTTCGGGCTTACCTTTTGTGCAATGGTCCCAAAACCGGCATTCATAGGGCGAGAAACAATGTCCATCCGGCTCGATGACCGGCGGCGCCGGCTCGGCCAGCATGGCTTTCATTTCGTTCAGCTTGCCCGGCACGTCGGCCAGCCGCGCCTGTACCGGTTCGGTGCAATCCTGAATTCCGAAGAACTGCTGCAAATCCAACTCGCCGCCTGGATACACATATCGCGTGCTGATGTGCATGAGGCTGGATTTCGCCAGGATCACACCGGCGCCGTTGATGACGTAGGTCTGGATGGCAAGATCGTCGAGATGCACCTCCTTGACGCGCGTGGAGGATTTGACTTCGATCAGCCGCCAGATCGATTCGCCGCTCTCCCCCGTCGAGAGCCGTTCCAGAATGTCCACGCGAATAAAGACGTTCTCAAACATGAAGGCCGCCTCAAAGATGGCGGGGACGTTGGGATCGGCCAGCAGCGCCTTCGTATGGGCGAGCGCCTCTGCCGCGTGCTTACGGTCGGCCTCGACCAGGACGCCGCCTGGAAAACGCTTGTGTGCCAATTCTCCGATTTCGGTGCCCATGTCGAGGATGGCTTGCGTGATTTCATCCGGCTTGGTGGCAAGAGCCGGCTGATAGATTTCCAGGAAGAGCCGCTTGTGACACTGGAGCCCAGAGAGAAACTTCGATTTGGACAGGCGGTACGAGACGGTTTCGGATTGAGACAGGCGTTCCGGCGAGATCAGCATCTTGCCAAAGCAGAATACACAAGGCCCGCGCAAATAGCTAGCCGGCGTCTCTCAATTAAAATTTTCAAGTGCAAAATGAAAATGGCTGCGAGCCATTATTTTACATTTTGAATTTTTAATTTTTCATTCTCATTGCGATATAACGCGGATTGGATCGGTCGAGAACACATAGCCGCACGCGCCGTCCGGAAGACGAAGCTTATAGGCGATAAAGCCGTTGCCGCCGTGGTGCGTGATGACATCACGGGTATCGCCCAGTTTCATTATGGCCAGCACGCTGTTGACCACAAGGCCAGCGGACGATGGATTGATAGGCACCGGTTTGGCCAGCACGCGAGTCGTATCCGTGAAGGCCAGGGCCGTGCGAATATCCTTGAGCCGGTTGATGGCCTGCTCCGTGATTTCCTGCTGGGTCAAATCTTTCAGATCCCGGCCCGGCTCTTTTGTGTTGCAGACCGGTCCCGTCACTGCCAGGCCTCCAATGCCCAACACGATCCCGAGCAACGTCACGACATAGATCGGACGGACCACAGGCCCTGTTCTGGGCGGAGGCGCGCTGGGTTCCTCTTCGACTTCTTCCTGGCTCTGCTCGTCTGACCGGCTCATGTGGCCTTTCTCGAGGGCCGCGTATCTTTCCCCGGGCCCTTCGTCAGTTCAATGCGGGCGACTCCCTTCACGTTGGCGCACAGATCGCCGAGCCCGGGCGCGACCAGCCGGAACGGTCCTCCCTTGGATGCGGGCATTGGCTGCCCGTCCAGCTCATAGACCAGGACACCATACTCCGCGGCCTGCTTGACCGTCAGACTGGCGGCGAATTGACCATCCTGCGAATGAAAGGTGACATGGTCAGCGCCGACCGCCAGTGCCGGGACCTCAAGAACTCCTTTCACTCTAATGGCTTTCCCTTTCATATTAGGCATGATTGTACCAAGATCAGACACCTGATGTTCAGCCGGAAGTTTGGTCAGCGACTCCCGATCCAACGTCACCGGCTGCACGACCGCCCCTTCGATGCGCAGGATCCCCGGACCGCTCTTTTCCTTTTCCATCACCGCCTTGACCATCGCCGTCAGAGCCTCATTCACCGGCGTTGGAATCCCCAACTCACGCCCCTTCTGAACGATGTAGCCGTTGAGCGAGTCGATCTCGGTCGGCCGTCCGGCCTTCCAGTCGTCATACATGGACGTATGGATATCCCGAATGGCCTGGGTCGCTTGAATGGTTTTTTCGGCTATGTCCGGAGCGAGAGGAACCTTGAGCGAGGCGGACACGGCCGCCACCTCGCCGACAATCTGACGGATCACGCCCATCATCTCCGGATGGTCCAGCGCCTTGGCCACCCGGTCGTTGATCAGGACCGTGATCGGATTGAAGACGCAGTTCCAGCACATCTTCTCCCATTTACTGCGACGGATGTCATCCGATATCCGGCACTGGATGCCGGCCTGTTTGAACAGATCGGCGATCATCCCAAGCCGTTCACTCTTGTGCCCCATCATTTCGCCGATCGCCACCGACCCACGCTTGTAGTGTTCGATCACGCCCGGTTCGACGATCTTCGAATAGATAAAGGCCACGCCGCCCACAACGCAATCACGGTGCAGGCGCGCGTGGATGCGGTCCTCCACATCCACCCCGTTCTGCAAGGTCAGAATGATCGTCTTCGCGGTCAGGACCGGCTCAAGCTGATCCATGACTTCGTCAAGGTCGTAGGCTTTGACCGCCAGGATGATGAGATCGGGGCGCACCAATTCGCGCGGATCGGACGCAGCCGGCGGCCGAACAGTCAAGGTTCCGCTTGCGCTGCGGAGAATGAGCCCTCGCTCCTTGACGGCCTGCAAGGTCCGAGGCCGGAGCAGGAAGGATACGTTCGGATTGCCTTTAGCCAGATGGACGCCGAAGAACCCGCCGACCGACCCGGCGCCGACGATCATGATCTGCTGCATGAAATTATCCTGGTCGTAATGTCGAACGTCCGAAAGCCATAAAGTCTCGGCTGGATGACTTTACGACTTTATGACCTCATCATTGTGCGCTACTATACCACGCCGCTGCAGAAAACGAGGTCTTCATGGCCGGCATTCTTGAAGTCAAAACACGCCTGGCCACTGCGCGTTCAGTAACGGTGCTGACCGGCGCCGGCATCTCGGCCGACAGCGGCGTGCCGACATTCCGCGGCGCAGACGGCCTCTGGCGGAACTTTCGTGCCGAGGACCTGGCCACTCCCGGAGCGTTCGCGCGCGACCCCCGCCTGGTTTGGGAGTGGTACAACTGGCGGCGCGAACTGATCGCGACCAGGAAGCCGAATCCGGCGCACGATGCGGTTGCCGCAATGGAACGGCGGTTCTCCCGCTTCTGGCTCATTACGCAGAACGTGGACGGCCTGCACCGCGACGCCGGCTCCACCAGACTGTCCGAGATTCACGGCAACATCTGGAAGGTCCGCTGCACCGCCTGCGGCCGGATAGAAGACAACCGCCAGGTGCCGATTCCCATCCTGCCGGTCTGCACCCTCTGCCACAAGCTGGTACGGCCGCATATCGTCTGGTTCGGGGAATCGTTGGCCGCGGAGGACCTGGCAACAAGCCATGCGGCGCTCGAATCCTGCGACGTGTTGCTGATCATCGGCACCTCCGGCATGGTCTATCCCGCCGCATCGTTTGCACCGGTCGCCAAGTCGGCCGGCGCTTTCGTCGTCGAGATCAACCTGGATGCGACGCCGAACTCGGACCTCGTCGACGTGGCGCTCCAGGGCCATGCCAAGGATATCGTCCCTCTCCTACTCTAACGGGGGAAAGACTCAGGTCACAGAACCGCGAGAAGCGCGGGCAACTGTTCGAGGGATTGAATGACAGGAATGTTCGAAGCCGACGAAGACAACTGGGACTCCCGCTCAATCAGCACCGCCTGCAGGCCGGCCTTGCGGGCCCCGTCCACGTCATCACGACGGCTGTCCCCCACATGGACGGCATCGTCCGGGTCCATGGCATGCTTGTCGAGCGCGAGTTGAAAAATCTTGGGCGCCGGCTTGGCCGCATGGGCCAGGCTGGAAATCGTAATCGTATCGAACAGGTCCACAATGCCTAATCCGCGCAGCAGGTTGAACAGCCGCGAATCAAAGTTCGAGATAATACCCAGCTCGTATCCCTGCTCCTTCAGCCCCTTCAGCACCCCGGGAGTCTCCGGGTAGAGCGTCCAATACGACGGCCCGCCGAACGCCTCGAACACCTCCTCAAAGTACTCGTCGAATTGCTCGAACATGCCGGCTCGATACCAGACATTGTGCACGACGTCGAACCACCAGAGCCGCTCGCAGCGTTTAATCTCTTTGGGATCGTTCACGGCAAAGATCGGCGGCGGTGTCTCATCGAAGGCGCGCACAAACGCCGCCTTGACCGAACTCAACAGTTCCGGCGTTTTCTTGACGCCGTACTTCTCCGCATGGGTCAGGTAGATGTCCGCGACAGACCCCTTCACATGAAAGAGCGTCCCGGCCGCGTCGAAAAAGATGACCTTGATCCGGCTCATGAACAGCAGCTTTCAGCCATCAGCTGTCAGCCCTCAGCTTCGGGTTTGTGAGCTGAACGCTGACAGCTTCCTTGCTTCGCAGCTTCTCTATGCCCTCCGCACAATACCCGAGCGGCAGCCAGCGGCACTGCCCGCAGATAGTCGGCAAGTCGCTCCCCTTGATCGAGACACGAATGCGATCCAGTACGTCACGCCAGCGCACCACGCTGCCAGCTGCCAGTCCCAGCCGTTTTAAGACGAGCCGATCTTGCATCTGCATCCCTGCTTCCGATCCCTTGCCGTTCAGCGTGCAGCCGGCAGGCGCCCGATGCGGGCAAGCCCCGCAGACTGCGTCCGGTTCTTCCACCAATTCGACAGGATGATCTGGATTCTCAGCCAGGCTTCGATGAATGGCGGCCAGGTTTCCGGTAAAGCCAGGACTGTAGCCTTCCCCGCGAAAGCCTTGCAGGCATAACAGTGTATGCCCGCGCAATCGAACCGCTGATGGTGGACGGGTGCCGCTCATAGGCACACCCCGCATTGAAGGGAGGATGGATGATCGATCTCCCGTCTGAACGGGAGCGACTACTTCCGTTTCGCTTTTGCCGCAGCGGCCTTCGCTTCCGTCCGCCGTTTTTGGACCAGCGCTTTCAGGCGCCGGATGTTCCTGCGGTGTTTCAACTTCAACTTGCGTCGTTTCATGTGACTCCGCGGCATGTCTCAGTCCTTTCTGTGTGCGAGTTGAGTACGGACCGCACGATGTATAGCACACCAGCCAGGCTATGGGCTATGGACAATAGGGAAGTCACCTAAATTTCCCATAGCCTGTCGCCGATTGCCTCTCGCCGGCGCAATGCGCCGCCTTGCGAGCCACCACATCGCATGTTACGATGCGCGCCAACTTTCACCTCAGGCGAACATGTCCGGCAAACAACTGGAAAAAATCTACGAGCCGAAACAGGTCGAAGACCGGTGGTACCGGCACTGGGTCGAGAAGGGCTATTTCCACGCTCCGCTCGTCCATCCCGGCGAGCCCTATACGATTGTCATCCCGCCGCCGAACGTGACCGGCTCGCTCCACATCGGCCATGCACTGAACAATACCATCCAGGACATTCTCATCCGTTGGCGCCGGATGCAGGGCCGCAATGCCCTGTGGGTTCCGGGCATGGACCATGCCGGCATTGCGACGCAAAACGTCGTGGAGCGCCAACTGACGGCCGAGGGTTCCTCGCGCGAACAACTGGGCCGCGAACAATTCATCGAGCGGGTCTGGGAGTGGAAAAAGCAATCCGGCGGCACGATCATTCAGCAA
>JAIBHQ010000033.1 GCA_020028595.1 Nitrospirota bacterium | reverse complement strand
ACGCCCTTCTCAATCCACTCCATGTCCTTGGGTTCGAGGATTGTCGTTGTCATGGCATCCAACTATAGCGCACGTTTCACATGGTCACAAGGTCACGGGCAGCGACAGAAAATCCGCCGGAGGCAGGCGCTTGCCGGTGACCACCATGACATAGGATTCGACGGCGGCCTCAAGCTCGCTTCGGATCTGCCCGGTCGCTTTCAGGCGGGTCACCGCTGCCGGCGCCCAGCGAAGTACCTGCTGAAGAAACGCCAGGCTGCCGGCCGACATCGGCAGACACCGGTCTCGATCGCGTCGGGCACAGGACCCGCACACCAGGCCGCCGGCGAGCGGCGAGAACTGCCCGGACAGCATCTGTCCATGGCCGTCTCCGCAGGTGGCGCAGTGATCGGTTTGCGGCCGGAATCCTGTGTCTCCCAACAGCCTGATCTGGAACAGCAGCGCGGTCAGCGCGGGATCGTGGCCGCTCTGCAGCACGTGCAGGCCGTTGAGCAGGGTTTCGAAAATGCTGGGATGGGCATCGCCTTCCCCGGTCACGGCCCCGACAAGATTGGCCATGCGGGCAGCCGACGACATCCTCGGCAGTTCCTGAGCCGGCGCGCGCCGCGCGCGACCCCGCGCAGCTTGCCGAACCGAAGCGTGTAGAAGGTGACGATCCGGTCCGCCTCCCCCCACTTGCGGCTTTTCAAGACGATGGCGGGGGTCTTCAGTAGGGACATGCGTTTACTCTCGTGACAAGTGACACGTGACGGTTGACCCGCGATGCAGTCGATCCGTCCTTGCTGCACAGTTTCGCCCAACCTGTCACTCGTCACCCTTCACTCGTCACTTCAGGTAACTGAGTAGCGCCGTGGAGAGTGAGAGATACACGCTGATGCCGGTAATGTCGTTCGCCGTGGTCACGAAGGGGCCGGCCGCCACGGCAGGATCCACGCCGACCCGCTTGAGCACGACCGGCATGATCGTGGCCATGCTGGTCGAGATGAGAAAGGCGATCAGGAGCGACACCCCGACGACCATCCCCAAAAATCCCTGGTTGTGCCATGCCAATCCGACAAGGGTGAGCATCGCGCCGCAGGCCAATCCCAGCAGCAGACCGGTCCGAATTTCCCGGAAGAACACGGTCCAGACGTCCGCCAGCTCAATCCGGCCCGTCGCCAACCCACGGATAATGAGTGTCGAGGACTGCAAGCCGACGTTGCCGCCCATGGCCGCAATGACCGGGATGAAGGTCACGATGGCCACCACCTCCTGGATCGTGTAACGGAAATGCCAAAGGATGGCACCGGACAAAAGACTGCCGAACAGGTTCGTAAAGAGCCACGGGAGGCGCAGGCGGGCCGCCCTTATGCTGGACGAGGCCAGTACGTCCTCCTCCGTCACGCCGGCCGATTTCAGCATGTCCTCGGTGGCTTCCTCGCGGATGACGTCCACCACGTCGTCCACGGTGATGATGCCGACCAACGTGCTGTCCTTTTCGACGACCGGAATCGCAAGCAGGTTATAGCGCGCCACCTGGCGGGCGACTTCCTCCTGATCCATGTCCACGGACACGCTGATCACGTCAGGTGTCATGATGTTTTTGAGCGGCGTCTCCGGCGGCACCGTCAACAATTGCCGTAGCGAGAGCACGCCCACCAGATGCTCGTCCTTGTCGGTCACGTAGATATAGAAAACGTGCTCGGCATCCGTCGCGCGCTGCAAGCGACGGATGGTTTCCTGTGCGGTCGTGTCTTCAAAGAGCGACAGAAACTCCGTCGTCATGATGCTGCCGGCCGTATCCTTGGGATACTTCAACAGCTCGGCGATTTCCGTGGAGTCCTCCGTCTTCATTAACGTGAGGATCTCCCTGGACAGGGCCCCGGGCAGCACACCCATGATGTACGTCACGTCGTCGCTGGCGAGATCTTTCAACAGCCACGCGATGTCCGGCGCGGGCACGTCCGCGAGGACTTGCTGGATGCTGTCGGCGTCCAATTCGCTCAGCACCTGCCCTCTCGGCCCCTCCCCCTTGACCAACTCGAACAGCGTGCGCTTCTCTTTTGGCGAAGAGAGGTGGACGATGATCTTGGCGGCGTCGGCGGGATGCATCTTGCCCAGCATCTTGGTGAGATTCGTGATCGCTCCGCGTCGCAGCAGCTTTTGGAAGGACACCAGCATCAGGTCGAACTTGCTCTGCCCTTTGTCCGGCTGCTCCCGAACGGGGTCCTTGACGGGCTCGCGCGCCGCATCGAGTTCGCTCTGAACTGGTTTGTCCGTCGGTTGCATGACCTAAACCTGGCTATGGGTAATGGGTACGAGGCAATAGGAAGAACTTCTCCGCGCTTTTCCCCAACCTATAGCCCATTGCCTATTGCCCATCTCCTTAGTATCCCAATTCCGTGAGCGTCTGCTCATCCTCGCGCCACCCTTCCTGGACCTTGACCCACAACTCCAGAAACACCTTCGTGCCGAACAAACGCTCCATATCCAGACGCGCAGCCGTCCCGACCTCCTTGAGCCGTTGCCCGCCCTTCCCGACCACAATGGCTTTCTGCGAGTCCCTCTCGACAAAAATCGTGGCGGCAATCCTGGTGAGCTTCCCTTCTTCCACAAAACTGTCGATCGCCACCGCCACCGAATAGGGCACTTCCTCGCGAGTCTGATCCAGGATTTTCTCACGGACCAATTCGGCCGCCAGCGTGCGCATGGGCTGATCGGTCAAAAAGTCCTCCCCGTACGGAGCCTGTCCTTCCGGCAACAGCTTGATCGTCAGATCCAGCAGCCGGTCCACGTTGATCCCCGTGCTCGCCGACAGCGGAATGACTTCCGCCCAATCCAGCATCGTCCGGTAGGCATCGATCAACGGCAGCACTCTGGCCTTGTTGACCGCATCCACCTTATTGATGAGCAAAAATACCTTGGGGGCGTCGTTCTTCACCGCGTCGCGCACCTGTTCGATGACACGACGGTCACCAGGACCCGGCGGGCAGATCGCTTCGACCATCACGTAAATGACATCGGCCTCATCCAGCGTGTCCAGCGTCGTGCGCACCATGCGGCTGTTGAGCTTGTACTGCGGCTTGTGCAGGCCCGGCGTGTCCAGTACGAGGATCTGCGCGTCCGGCCGGTGCACGACGCCGAGAATGCGTGTGCGGGTCGTCTGCGGTTTATCAGAGACAATGGCAATCTTCTCCCCCAGCAGCGCATTCAACAGCGTGGACTTCCCGACGTTCGGACGCCCCACGATCGTGACCGTTCCGGTTTTCATAGCTCCCTTGGAGAGGCAATGGGTGATGGGCAATGGGCGATGGGATTATTCATAGTTTCGAAACTCCAACCCATAGCCTATCGCCCATCGCCTTTGTGGTCTTTAACGATCTGATAGACCGTCTCTCCCGGCCGCACAAAGCCCAGTCGTTCCCTGGCCAGCTCTTCGATCCTGATTGGATCGTTCTGCGTGCGCCTGATTTCCGTCTTCAGTTCGGCGTTCGTGCGCTCCAAATCTTTCAGTTCCTGCTCCAGCTGCCTGGAATGGTCACGCATCTTGAGATATTTGAACACGCCCATGTCGCCGAAAAAGAACGCGACACCGAGCGTCACCGCAAACACCCCGCCGGCCAGCATGGCCACACGCGCAAAGAGACGCGTGCGCCGCTTGACCGTATCGTGCGTGCGGTTCCTGCGCATCATCACGCTTCGCGCCTACCCTTTCGCATTCACAGCCTTCCGTCCGGGATACACGGCGTCGTTGCCGAGTTCTTCCTCGATCCTGATCAACTGATTGTATTTGGCGACGCGGTCGGTGCGGGACAGCGACCCGGTCTTGATCAATCCCGTATTGAGCGCAACGGCGATGTCCGCGATCGTCGTATCTTCCGTCTCGCCGGACCGGTGCGAGACCACCGCGGTATAGCCGGCCTTCTTCCCCATCTCGATCGCTTCCAGCGTTTCCGTCAAGGTGCCGATCTGGTTGACCTTGATCAGGATCGAGTTGCCGATGCCTTCCTTGATGCCCCGCGCGAAAATTTCGACGTTCGTCACGAAGATGTCGTCGCCGACCAGTTGCACCCGATGGCCGAGTTGCTCCGTGAGCATCTTCCAGCCTGCCCAGTCCAGCTCGCTCAGTCCGTCTTCGATGGAGAGAATCGGATAGCCGTCCACCAGCTTGGTGTAGTATTTGATCATCTCCTCCGAAGACCGTTTGGGCTTTTTCTCCGCTTCCAGGTAATAGGTTCCCTTCTCGTAGAATTCGCTCGCAGCGGCATCCAGAGCCAGCGCAATGTCCTTCCCTGGCTGATAGCCGGCTCCCTCGACCGCCTTCATGATGAGGCTTAGCGCTTCCTCGTTCGATTTCAGGTCCGGCGCGAAGCCGCCCTCGTCACCGACCGCCGTACTGAGGCCCTTCTTTTTGAGCAGCGCCTTCAGCGTGTGAAATATTTCCGTGGCCATGCGGAGCGCCTCGCTGAACGTCTTCGCGCCCACCGGCATGATCATGAATTCCTGCAGGTCGAGGCGATTGTCGGCGTGCGCCCCGCCGTTGATGATGTTCATCATCGGCACCGGCAGCACCCGCGCGCCGGCCCCGCCGAGATAGCGATAGAGCGGCTGACCCTTTTCGTTTGCCGCCGCGCGCGCCACCGCGAGCGACACGCCGAGGATCGCATTCGCCCCCAGCTTTCCCTTCGTCTTGGTGCCGTCCAGCTCGATCATCGTGCGATCGACATTTGCCTGATCGAGCGCCTCCATCCCCATCAGCTTCGGCGCGATGGCTTGACCGACGTTCGCCACCGCCTTGAAGACGCCCTTCCCCATCCAGCGCTTCTTGTCGCCGTCGCGCAACTCGATCGCTTCCTTCTCGCCGGTCGAAGCGCCGGAGGGCACGGCCGCGCGCCCACGCGCGCCGCTTTTCAGCAACACGTCCACTTCAACGGTCGGATTCCCCCGCGAGTCCAGAATCTGTCTGGCCTTGATCTCTTGAATCGCACTCATGACGTCAGTTTCCCCTTCAACAGTTCGTTGACCTTGCCCGGATTCGCTTTTCCTCCAGAAGCCTTCATGACCTGCCCGACGAGAAACCCGAGCACTGCTTCCTTCCCGCCCCTATACTGCACCACCTGCTGCGGGTTCTTCGCAATGACCTCATCAATGATCTTCGCCAATGCGCCTTCGTCTGAGACCTGGGTCAGGCCTTTTGCCTTCACGATTTCATCTGCGCTGCGGCCCGTGCTAAACATCTCCGCCAGCACCGTCTTGGCAATCGGCCCGCTGATCTCCCCCTTGTGCTTCTTCACGACCAGTTCAGCAAGCTGCTCGGGCTTCACAGGGCAATCCGCAAAGCCGATCCCTTTTTCGTTCAGCAATGCTCGCAGATCCACTGTGGCCCAATTGGCAATTTCACGCGCGCCGTCAGCTTTCGGCAAACCGGCCTCCACTGCAGTTGCCGTTGCACGCACAAAATACTCTGCCGCGGCCTTATCCGCTGTCAGCACTCCGGCTGCATAGTCCGTCAATCCAAATTCGTTGATAAATTGCTCATGCACCTCCGTGGCCAGCTTCGGCAACGTCTTTTTCAGTTCGCCGATCCATTCCTCGGAGATTTCCAGCGGCACCAAATCAGGATCAGGGAAATAGCGATAGTCATGCGCTTCTTCCTTGCTGCGCATGACCGCCGTCTCGCCGCGATCGGTATCCCACAGCCGCGTCTCCTGATGAATCTTACCGCCATCATTCAAGACCTTCGTCTGCCGTTTGACTTCATATTCGATGGCATCCTTCACGAACTTGAAGGAGTTGATGTTCTTCATCTCGACCTTCGTGCCGAATTCTTTCTTACCGACCGGACGCAGCGACAGATTCGGCTCGCAGCGCAGACTGCCTTCCTCCATGTTGCCGTCGCAGACGTCCAGATAGACCAGGACGTCACGCAACATCTTGAGATATGCGACCACTTCATCGGCTGACCGCATGTCCGGCTCGGTGACGATTTCCAGGAGCGGCGTCCCCGCCCGGTTCAAATCCACCCGGCTTCCGCCCGTGCCCGTCGCGTGCACATTCTTGCCGGCGTCTTCCTCCAGATGCGCACGCTTGATGCGGATTTTCTTCGTGCCGCTGCCGGCCGCAATCTCCACCCACCCGTCCTCGCAGATCGGCAATTCGTACTGCGAAATCTGATAGCCCTTGGGCAGGTCCGGATAGAAATAGTTTTTGCGCGCGAAGCGGTTCTTCGAATTGACCGTGCAATTCAGCGCCAAGCCGGCCTGGATCGCCATCTCAATGGCTTTTTTATTCACCACCGGCAGGGTCCCCGGCATCCCCAGGCAGATCGGGCAGGTCTGCGTATTGGCCGGCAGGCCGAAGACCGTCCCGCAGGCGCAGAACATTTTCGACCGCGTCTTGAGCTGCGCGTGGACTTCAAGTCCGATGACGGTTTCGTAGGCTGCCACTATTTCCTCTTCTTCCCCGTCGCCCGGTCGCGTTCGCGGTTGATCGCTTTGCGTCCCGCTTCGAACGCCTCGGCCAGAATCGGCTGCTTGTCCTTCAGAAACTCCCGGCCCTGCTCGATCACATCCCCCCAGACGCCCTCCGCCTTGCCCGCCGCGCGCCGCAATCCTTTGCCGGCTTTCTTCGCGTAGCCACGCACCTGCCGCTGCGTCGTCTCGCCTGATTGGGGAGCCAGCACGAGCGCCGCGATCGCGCCGATGGCCGCACCAGTCAGAAACGCAAGCACGACCGTCGCACTGGCTGATTCCTTCCCTTCTTCCATGACCTATCCCCCGTTTCCCTTAGCCCGTGTAATTCATGAGGATTCGTGACGAAACCGCCAAGACGCCATGCGAGACGGGCGCGCGGAGCCCCGAGCGACCGAGGCGTACTTGAAACAGTACGTCGAGGTCGTGAAGGGCGAGCCCGCCCGCTTGGATGCGGAACCCGTGCATCCAAGCTTGTCGCAGCAGCGTATCGGCGGTTGCAGTAGAAGCATTCATGAATTACGCGGGCCTACCCGCCCGCCGAATGCAGTGGTCGCCGCCTGAATACCGGCAAATACCATATTCACGGCGCTCCGCAAAAGCGAGCCGCCGGTGCCGCGCACCATGTTATGAACTTGCTGTATTGATTCGCCGATGTCCCCCGCCGTGTGCAGCAGGACCGACGCATGGTCCACACCGTCGCGCGCCTGCTCCACCAGGTCATTGAGATTGGCCATCGTGACCCGCATCTCCTTCAGCAGCGGCAGTAACTCGGTGTTGATGCGAACCAGGCTTTGCTCCACCTCGGCCACCGCCTTCCGGGCCTGCAACAGCACCGGCACCATGAACCCGACCAGCGCGGCAAAGGCCACCGCGACGATCAACGCGGCCACTTCGACTAAAGACATAAATCCTCCGTTAAACGTGAAAAGTGAAAGGTAACAGGTTCAGACGGTCAAATTCCTTTCCGCTACATTTCACTTTTTACTTTTCACCTTTTACCGCAGATTCGGCTTCTTCGCGCGCCAATCCGTCGCCTGCTCGTACGCGTGCGCCGCCCGGAGAATCGTTTCTTCTTCAAACGGCCGCCCGATGATCTGCAATCCGATCGGCAGCCCCGCCTTGCTGAACCCGCAGGGAATCGAAATCGCCGGCAAACCGGCCAGGTTTACGGAGATCGTGAAAATATCCGACAAATACATCTGCAACGGATCTTCGCTCTTCGCGCCAAGCTTGAACGCCGGCGTGGGTGTGACCGGCGTGACGATCAGGTCCACCTCTTTAAACGCCTCGTCAAAATCATTTTTCGTCATCGTCCGCGCCGCCTGGGCCTTGCCGTAATAGGCATCGTAGTAGCCGGCACTCAGCGCGTAGGTGCCGAGCATGATCCGCCGCTTCACCTCCGGCCCGAACCCCTCCTGCCTGGTCTTCACGTACATGTCCAGCAGGTCTTTCGTCTGCTTCGTGCGC
>JAIBHQ010000210.1 GCA_020028595.1 Nitrospirota bacterium | reverse complement strand
CAAAGATATTCGAAGATGGGCATGATGTTCTCCTGTGTTCGGAACCCATTATAGACAGCCACGCGGCCGGATCGCAACGGCGGGCCGCAAGGAGACACGCATGTTTCACGAAGACAAAACGTTCAATCTCCGGTTCAGCCTGGAGGCGTCGTTTCCGGACGACTATGACGGCGACGAGGACCACCACGTCTGGGTACAGGATTGGGAACAGCGGATCAAACCGGAAATGACAAAGATGATCTTTGACTTCCTCCGGCGGCATTCGGCCTGGACCGTCCACGTGCGCAACCGCGGCGTATCGCCTCTCGACGAAATCGAAATTGCCATGGTCAAGGATTTCTCGAACCGCTCGCTGGCATGAATTGCTCATGAGCGTCGGTCTCTATCTCCACATCCCCTTCTGCCACACTCGCTGCCACTTTTGCGCTTTTACGCTCCAGATCCATCGGGAGGACCGCGTGCAACTGTACCTGGGCGCGCTCGTCAACGAAATGCGGCTCCATGCCGACCAGCAGAGCCTTGCCGGCCGCCGGCTGGATACCGTCTACTTTGGCGGCGGCACGCCGACGTCGCTGAGCGCGGGACAGCTCACAGGCATCCTTCAAAACGTCCGTGACTCGTTCGGCCTGACCGATGCCACCGAAATTTCAGTAGAAGCCCACCCTGACACGGTGACCGAAGATGGCCTGAGACAACTCACCGACGCCGGCTGCACGCGCATCAGCTTCGGCGTGCAGTCCATGGACGACGGCGAGCTGCTTCAAATCGGCCGCCGCACCTCCAGCAACCGCACGCAGGCTGCCGTAGGCATGGCGAGGTCGGCAGGGTTTGCCAACATCAACCTCGACCTCATCTACGGCGTACCCGGACAAACACTGGACGGCTGGCTGGCCACGCTCGATGCCGTGCTCGCGCTGGAACCGGCGCACCTGTCCTGCTATGCGCTGACCGTCGAAGAGAAAACCAGGCTGCATCTTGACGTGCGCCGAGGCGATGCCATCGAACCGGACGCCGCCCTGCAGAACGAAATGGAAGACGCGGCAGCCCGGCGTCTGATCACCGCCGGCTTCACGCGTTACGAAATCTCCAACTACGCCCGCCCCGGCTATGCGTGCCGCCACAATCTGCTTTACTGGCAGGGGCACGACTATCTGGGGCTCGGCCCCAGCGCCCAGTCCTATCTTGATGGCCGGCGGTTCGGGAACGTCGAGAGCGTGGAGGACTATGACCGGACACTGGGACAGGGCTGCCTCCCCATCACCGAATCGGAACTCCTCAGTGCGGATCAACGCCAACGTGAGCGGATCGTGTTCGGACTCCGTTTGATCGAGGGCGTTGATCAGGTCCTGTTGCGCCATGAACCGCCCGACCGGGCGTGGCAACAGACGCTGGACCGGCTGACGCAACGGGGCTTGCTGGAAGAACGAGCGGGGCGACTCAGGTTGACTGATGCAGGACGACGTTTTGCAGATTCGGTCGCAGCGGAATTAATCTAATCAGTCAGCGCGTTAATACATAGTGGAGCGCCGTGTCGGCGAGAATCGCCGCCCAGGCGACACTGTTGAGCACGAGGAGCGAACGGTCCTTGCCCCATAGATGGAAGAGAGCCAGCGCGATGGCCAGTTGCGCGAGCAACGAAAAGGGCCGGTGGAGATGGGCGGAAACGGCTCCCTGCTCGCTGGCGATGGCGGACACGGCCGCCAGCACATAACACCCGAGCGCTCCCGACTGCAGCCAAATCGCCGTGGAGCCGCTGGCACGACGCACCACGCGAACCATGGCCCACGTCAAACAAATCACCACGATCAGCAATAACAGGGGAAAGAGCGGCCAGAGGACTTTTGCGCTGAGTTCCATGACCAGGGTGCTCCGTGAAACCGGTCCAAACGCGGGCCACTGTAGCAACCGACCTGGCGGGAGTCAACCGGGCAATCGTGAGTTGGCTTGAGTTGCCCTGTTCTTGACAAACCCTGAACGGCATAGGAACATAGCCGTCAGCACCTTCGCAGAAGGAATCGCCATGCCGGTCAATATGGACCCCAAAAAACGGAAAAAGAACCCTGAGGCGAAGCCTGAGTCGACGGCTCAAAACCAGGCTGACAGGGAGAAGAAAGCCTTCGGCGAGGAAACGGAGGGAGACCGCGAAAAAGCGCTGGCCGATGCAGAGTGGAAAAACCTCTGGGACCAGACCGAAGTCATCGACATGGATAAGTGGTAATTACCTGCCTCGTTCACGCCGGCAAGAAGTAAAACGCGATCGCCAGGATCAGATAGACCCCCAGCAGCATCACGCCTTCCATCCAGTTCGACTCTCCGTCTGA
The DNA here is from genome assembly GCA_020028595.1 of Nitrospirota bacterium. Classification (GTDB taxonomy): domain Bacteria; phylum Nitrospirota; class Nitrospiria; order Nitrospirales; family Nitrospiraceae; genus 2-02-FULL-62-14. The sequence continues at coordinate 508 of JAIBHQ010000210.1, read as the reverse complement.
AGACACATAGCCCACCGCCAGCACGGCGATCGTCACGGCGGCGACTTCAAACGGCGTGAAAATCAGATCCAGCGGCTGGCCGAACAGGTAGCTGGCAAAGATCAGCACCGGCGCCACGAACAACGCAATCTGCAGGCTCGATCCCACGGCAATCCCCAGGGCCGGCCGCCACCGCAATCGTCACCCCTGCGAGGACCCCGATGGAGCGGCGCCGGCTCCAGGGTTTCTCGCCCGCTTCGTGCATCACATCGGCGTCTCCGGAAAACAAATGGTGATGGGTTTTGAGCGAGAACACCAGATTGAGGATGTAGATGATAAACAGGATGACGGCGATCTCGAGGCTCAGTTCGCGCTCCACCTTCGCGCCCTGGGCGGACGCGGTGAAATGGAACAGCGCCGGCACGACCAGGCCGATCGCGGCGAGCAAGAGCAGACTGGCGCCCATGCCGGCGGCGGTCCGGTTGAACTGCTGCTGCTGATAGCGGAACCCGCCCGCCGTCATCGCCGC
>JAIBHQ010000209.1 GCA_020028595.1 Nitrospirota bacterium | reverse complement strand
CTTTCGCGCAACAGGCGGGCGGCGATGTTGACGGTCCTTCCGAAATAATCCAGCCGCCCGTTGGCGTTGATCGCAATGGCCGGCCCGTCATGCACGCCCAACCGCATCACCAGCGGCTTTCGATCCGGCCAGCGCCGGTTGAACGCGGGCAGGTCGCGCTGGATCAGCAGGCCGCAGCGCACCGCATCGGACGGCTGATGAAAGGCCGCCATGACCGCGTCGCCGATGGTTTTTACGAGCGCACCCCGGCATTGCGCGATCCGCTCCTTCGCAAAATCGAAGTGGCGGCGCACGTGGCCGTAGGCCGGCGCGTCGCCCGCCTCCTCGTACAGGCGCGTGGATTCCTGCAGGTCGCTGAACAGGATCGTGATTGATTCCACACCGATGTCCTGCTCCGGCGCGAGCACCTCCGAGCCGAACAGGTCGCGGAATTCCTGCATCGTGGTGACTTCCGCCGCCGGTGCCGCCTGCTCGTCCCACCGCAGGCGCTCCAGCACCACCGCGATGGTCTTCGACGACCGGTTCTCCCATCGCCATGTCACGGGACCCGGTGCGAAGGATGCTTCGGATTGACTCCAACTCCCGTCACGGTAGACGAACGCCCGGCCGGACGGCCGGGCTCCGGTCGCCGGCGACAGCGTCACGGCGTGATTCAGACGCAGGGTGCGAATCCGGTAGTCCTCCGCCCCGAGGATCATGGAGGAATCGAATATCTCGCCGGGCTTGAGCAGATGCTGGATCAGAATGTGCGGCGCGTTGTAGGGTCCACCGAAGCAATAGACGGCATCGTGCGCGGCGCGGATGGCCGGATGGACGCGAAACCGCAGTTCCACGTACCGGTCGAGATTCGCCTGATAGCTGATCCCGCAGGTATCGCAGTGAAACTTCGGAGGCACCAGACTCAGCGTATCCGGCTCCAGTTTGGGAACCCGGCAGTTGGGACAAAGCAATTCCCACATGAGTCCCAGCAGGCCGGTTTTCGTGGCGTAGAGACACACGCGGAGCGTGTCGAGCCGTGGCGTGCCCCAGCGGGCAGCCAGGGCATAGGGCTGCATCCGCATGACGTCCTCATCGCCCGCCTCCGCCAGATGCCGAAGCAGCCGGCCGACGATCCGCTGATCCAGCGACGGTATTTCGTACAGTCGTGAAGCCCGCTGCGTCAGCAGAGCCGCGTCTGCCCGGCTGCTCGACGTCGAACCGGGCGGGAGCGGTGCGGGCCTGTCGTGCGTCCGCTGCGCCAGTGCCTCGCAGAACACCCGGCTGCAATAGTCCCACGTGCGCTTCATCGTGAGCCGGCCGACCAGTGGAATGGCCATCGCGCCGAGCAGGCTACGCGGGGTCATCTCGGCAAACACGCGCACGCGGCTGCCGCTTCCGTTCGGTTCAATCTCGACGCCGCCGCGGAACCGGGCCATTGGTCCCTTCGTGAAATCCCGCTGGACGACATAGCGGCGCTCGCGGACCCACTCGAACGGATACTCGATCCAGCTCATTGGAACGATGCCGTAGAGCCAGGTCTCCACCGGACGGCCGATGTCGTCGCCGGCGGGCGGGCCGGGCTGCATGGGAGGCAGGCCGATGGCGCGATTCAACTTGTCGGTGCGGGCCAGTACGTCCCAGACCAGCGAGACGGGAACCTCAACGGTCCATTCTTTGGAAAGCAGGCGCGGCGCGAACGGCATGGTGTCAGCTGGTCTCTTCAGGGACGCCGCCGGAGGAAGCCAGATCACTGTCTTTGATTTTGTCCGGATTAAATTTCGCGGCGGCCTTGGTCATGCGGTCGAGGGCCTCATCAAACGAGAGGGGTGGGGCCTCTTTCGGCCGGAAGCGGATCGGATTGACTCGCGCCACGACGAAACTCTTGAGATAGGGGCTGGTGAGTCCCTTCGCCTTCAACGCCTCGACCTGCTTCACCACCAGATCGTCCAGCGCCAGTACCGCCTTCGCCCGTTCCTGGCGTATCGTCATCGCGGTCCGCAGCGGCTTCGCCAGAAACTGCTCCACGCGCTTGAGTACCGGATTGTAGGCCCCGCCGCTGAAACGCGGCCGCTCCTCGTAGCAAAGACCGAGCGTGATGAAGGCCGGCTCCTCGAACTCCAGCGCATAGTGTTCTTCGCTCACGTGATCCAGTTGTGACAACTCGCGGTACATGCGGATAACCTCCAGCGACTTCTCGCGAAGGTTGTGCGCCTTCTCCGTGTTCAGCGCGAGAATCTGATAGGCCGTGCCGGCTTCCGGGATCACGATCGCCACGATGCTTTTGGCGCCGAGGGTCCTCATGGCCGACAGTCGGTGATTCCCGTTCGGCGTCCAGTATTTCACGTGCCCCTTTGACCCCTCTACCCCTTTAGCCCCCTCTTTGGGTGCCCGCACGGTGATGATCGGGTCCAGAAACCGGCCGAGCTTTCCGATCACTGCTTCTAATTTACGGACGTGCGTGTCGGACAGATTGCGCTGATAGGGGGTGGGCTCGACCAGATCGATCGGCAGCGCCGCCATGACGACCCATTTGCCGCCATAGGGCTCCCGATAGATCGCCAGCACCTTGCCGCCGTCGCCTTCGATGGCCCGGTGCAGTTCCACCACCTCGCCCGGCGGCGCGGCGGACTGCAGATCGGTCGCCGCCAGGCCGGTCGAGGCGCCGGCCGGCTTCCGCCTGCGCCGGGCCCCCTTGGGCAGCGGCGCTTTCCTGGCTTTTTTCTCCGCCATACTTTGATATGGTAGGGGAGTCGCATGGCAA
>JAIBHQ010000208.1 GCA_020028595.1 Nitrospirota bacterium | reverse complement strand
GACCGCCCGGCCTGGTCCCGTGTGCTCGAGGGAAAAGAAGAAATAAAACAGCACGGAGACGACGCCGACGAGCAGCACGATGGCGTTCAGGTTGCTCGCCGGGTCGAGCAGGCTATAGGTGAAGGTCGCGCCTCCGTCCGTCGCCAGCGACACCAGGGGGCGGACCGTGTCCTCGATCTGCTTGAGAATGTAGGACGAGATCACCCGCGGGATGGCCAGGCCCGAGCCGACGCCGACGATGAAGGCGAATGCGATGCGGGACATCCAGGCGGCCTTGGGCACGTAGCGCGTCAGCATCAAGGCGCCGATGAACAGGGGGATCAGCAGCCACCAGTCGCCCTTCGACCACTCGCCCTGCGCGACGCCTGGTTTCAGCATGGGCTCATAGATCAGGCGGATGACCACCGTGTCGTAGGTTTTGACGATCGCATAGCCGACGGAGACGCCCACGTAGAGGTGCTCGGCCAGCTTGAAGAGCGGGTTGTCCTGATAAAGAAAAGTCAGGATGAACAGGGTCAATCCAGTTGCCACCCACGCGCCAAGAATGACTTCGAACGACATATGCCCTAACTCCGACTCTGCTCGGCCCGGGCCTTCGATGTCCGGATCAAAAGATAGAACACATTGCACAGGATCACCAGCAGGATGATCGCAAAATGCGTGGCCGATTGTGCGTCCATGCCAGCGACGGCCTTGCCTTTCATGCCGATCAAGACCTCATATTCAGCCGCGCCACGCAACCCGCCGATCAGGCCGTTGATCTGCCCGCTGCGCAGCAGCGGGTACAGGCCCGGCGCGATGACGCCGGTGCAGCCGCCGCCCAGTTCGAACTTGTATTTATCCTTGCCGTACACGTACCAGGTTTCAATCCCGGTGCTGCCGGCAGCCAGGCTGACGACGTAGTTGACGTCCCGCAGACTCTGCACGCCCTTGAGGACATCCAGGTCTTTCGTCGGCTGATTGGCGTAATCCGTGGGGAAGGCTTTATAGAGGTCCTGTCCCATATTGATGATGGCTGAGCCACCGCCAGGGGACCAGCCGAGGAACACAAAGTCTTTGCCGCTGACCTTCCCCTCCTCGTGCGCGACGCGCGTGATGACCTCATTGGCCATGCCGGTGCCGGGCAGCCAGAGCGTCATGCCGATCACGCGGAGGTTCTTTTTGAGTGCGTGGTGCAGCAGGGCGACGGCCTGCGGATAGAGTTCCGGCTTGGACGCGGGATCGAAGTCCAGCGACAAGAGAAACACCGATCCCTCCGGCAGCGATTCGATGTAATCGTAGACGGAGCGGACTTCGGGCGAGACCTTGATCGCCAACCCGACTGGATAGAGCAACGGGATCAGGGTGCAGAGCCCGATCACGAGAAAAATGATCCGGCGATCAATGTGCAGCATGCGCTCGGCGAAGTTCATAACTGTGTGAAAGGTGAAATATGAAAAGTGAAAGGTCAGAAGATTCATCGATACCTTTCACCTTTTACCTTTTACTTTTTACTCCTTTCCCCCGCCCAGGTACGCCCGTTCGACCCCGAAGATGATTTTCAGCGACAAGGCGACCGCCCCGAGGCTGATGCCGATCAGGATCGCCCGCCGTACCGAGGCATTCAGCACGTTCAGGATCCATTGACTGATGTCCCCGCTAAGCGGGATCAGATATTCGCCGAGCGGCACGCGTCCCATCATGACGATCACGGCGGCGACCAGGAGCACGGCGGCTTCGCGACTGCGCGCCCGGAACGAGCGATAGGCAGCTGAGGCGATGAAGAACGCCAGGATGGCGAACATCGTGCCTTGCAACGGCACCATCATGAACGTGTAGATCCAGCCGAACGATGTGGCCACGCCGTCCACGGTCTCTTTCCCTCCGTACCAGAGGCCGATCACGATCGTGCCGAGCATGCTGATGTAGAGGACGAAACTATAGCCCCAGCCCGGTTCTTTCCGCCTGATCTTGACCGCATGGATGTGAAACAGGCTGGTCACGCCCAGCACCAGCGCAAACCCGCCGATGATCTGCAGCCATTTACTGACCTTGGTCAGCATCTCCTCAGACAACGGATGCGGCACGTAGTATTGTGCGGCAAACAGGATGCCGGTGACGAACGTGATCAGCAACGGAAGCTGGCGTCGCAGGAGGGTCATTTCAGATCCTTCACCAGGTCCAGGAAGAACGAGACATCCAGATGAAGCAGGACTGAGGCCGTGGCCAGGACAGTGCCGAGGCCAATGGCTCCCAGGACGCAGGCTTTGCCGATGTCCTGCCCGCGCAGAGTGCCCACCTGAATCGGCTCACGCGACAGATAGGCGCTGGCGGCATAGAGCTCTTCGCCGATCAGCGTGTAATCGCAGGTGGTGACGAAAAAGGGCAATTGATGGTCGGAATCGGTGCCGGCGATCTGAATGGCGCCCGTGCTGGCGCCGGTTTCAGTCAGGAGCAGCGACTCGGCGAAGTAGGAGCCCATGAAGAAATTCGCCGCCGGTTTTTTCCGCAGCATGATGCCGTCCACGGCGGCGGTATAACTGAACTGATCCGTGGTGATGAAAAAATTTGAATCTTCCTTGAAGACGTCCGGCTTCCCGGCTTCGAGATAGGATTGTTTGGTGATCTCCTGGCACACAGCCATGACGATGGGATCGCGATGCGGCACCAGGAGATCGGTCTCATAGGCGGCCACCCGCTTGGCCACCCGTCCCAGAATCACCGCCGCGGCAACCGTGGACGGCTCGCTCATGTCCCCGGCGC
>JAIBHQ010000207.1 GCA_020028595.1 Nitrospirota bacterium | reverse complement strand
ATTTGATACGAACGAAGGCGTCATCCTGATTGCCGCGACCAACCGGCCGGACGTGCTCGATCCGGCCCTGCTGCGTCCGGGGCGTTTCGATCGCCAAGTCATCGTGAACCGGCCGGATATCCGCGGACGGGCAGAGATCCTCAAGGTCCATACCAAGAAAGTGCCGGTGGCTGCGGATGTCGAGCTGGAAAAGATCGCGCGCGGGACGCCAGGATTTTCCGGCGCGGATCTCGAAAACCTGATCAATGAGGCGGCCTTGTGGGCGGCCCGGCAGGATAAGAAGTCAGTCGAAAGCGTGGACTTCGAGATGGCCAAGGACAAGGTGCTCATGGGCGCGGAGCGCAAGAGCATGGTCCTGACCGACGAAGAGAAGCGCGTGACGGCGTTTCATGAGGCGGGGCATGCCTTGATGGCCAAGTTGCTGCCTGGCACGGACCCGGTGCACAAGGTGACGATCATCCCTCGCGGTCGCGCGCTCGGCGTGACGATGCAGTTGCCCACCGACGATCGGCACAATTTTTCCAAGGACTTTCTCTACAATACCCTGGCGATCCTCATGGGCGGCCGTGTGGCCGAAGAGCTGGTCTTCAAGAACATTACGACCGGTGCCGGCAACGATCTCGAGCGGGCCACCGACCTCGCGCGGAAGATGGTCTGCGAATGGGGGATGAGCGAAAGGCTCGGGCCGCTGACGTTCGGGAAGAAAAACGAGGAAATTTTTCTGGGCCGGGAGATTGCCACGCATCGCGATTTCAGCGAGCAGGTCGCCGAGCAGATCGACGGCGAAGTCAAACGGCTGGTCACGGAAAATTACGACCGGACCAAGCGGTTGCTGACCGAGCACATCCATATCCTGAAAGCGCTGGCCGAAGCGTTGCTGGAGAAAGAAGTGCTCGACGCTCTGGAAATCGAAAAAATCGTGCAACAGGGGCTGCCCCAGCCCACGCCTGCCTGACGCGGTCCTAGTTCATGACGATGCGTTCGTGCGACCGGTACGGATGCGCCACTCGTTCAACTCGCTAGCCCGCATTTTTCATGAGGGTTCGTGACGAAACCGCTGCGACAAGCCTGGCCGCCAACTTGGCATGGCCAGGCTTGTCGCAGCGGCGTATCGGCGGTTGCAGTAGAAGCCGTCATGAATAATGTGGGCTCAACGTGATGCCGAGTTCGCAAAGCCAGTCTGCACCCAGTCTGCTCATGCGCGGGCGACGGCTCGCGTTCGATCGTCCGATGGTCATGGGTGTGCTCAATGTCACCCCGGATTCGTTTTCGGACGGAGGACGGTACCTCGATCCCGGCGCGGCGGTGAAGCATGCGCTGGAGATGGTCGACGAGGGGGCCGACTTGATCGATGTCGGCGCCGAGTCCTCCCGTCCTGGCGCGGAGCCGGTGACGGAGGCCGAGGAACTCCGGCGGCTGATTCCCGTTGTTCAGGAAGTGTGCCGGCGAGTGTCGGTCCCGGTGTCGGTGGACACCACCAAGGCGGCGGTGGCCAGGGCCGCGATCGACGCCGGCGCCGTCATGGTCAACGACATCAGCGCGTGCCTGGCTGACCCGGCGATGCCTGAAGTGGTGGCGGAGACCGGCGCGGGGCTTGTCCTGATGCACATGCAGGGAACGCCTCGAACCATGCAGCAGGCTCCCCGCTACGGGTCTGTTGTGGATGACGTCCGCGACTTCCTGCACACACGGATGCAGGCGGTCATGCAGGCCGGCGTTGCAGCAGATCATATCTTGCTTGACCCGGGGATCGGATTTGGGAAAAATCTCGACCATAATCTCGCCTTGCTGGCCCGGCTCGATGTCTTGCAGTCGCTGGGACGTCCGATCCTCGTGGGGGTCTCCAGAAAGGCGTTCATCGGCGAGGTGTTGGGCCGCCGGACCGATGACCGGCTCATGGGAACGGCCGCGGCGGTAGCCGTCGCCGTGTTTCGAGGAGCCGGGGTGGTCCGTGTGCATGATGTCAACGCGATGCAGGATGTCGTAAGGATGGTCTATGCGATCCAAAGCCGCGCGTCCCGCTAAAACGGCGAAGCCAGCGAAAGCCAGAAAATTGTTCGGCACGGACGGGGTGCGGGGCGTCGCCAACCTCGAGCCGATGACCAGCGAAACGGCGATGAAGCTGGGCCGGGCGGCCGCCTATTTGTTCAAGCGCCGGTCGGGCCGGCACCAGATCGTCATCGGCAAGGATACCCGCCTGTCGGGCTATATGCTGGAGTCGGCGCTCACGTCCGGCATCTGCTCGATGGGGGTGGATGTCTACTTGATCGGTCCCATGCCGACGCCCGGCATCGCGTTCCTGACCCGCAGCCTTCGGGCGGACGCCGGGGTGATGCTCTCCGCGTCGCACAATCCCTACCAGGACAACGGCATCAAGTTTTTTTCCAGCGATGGATTGAAGCTGCCGGACGAGTTCGAGTCCAGGATGGAAGCGCTGATCACAACGAACGAGATCGAACATCACCGGCCGACCGCCGGCGCGGTCGGAAAAGCCCATCGGATCGACGATGCGGAAGGGCGGTACATCGAGTTCGTCAAACGTTCTGTGCCGCGCGACATGGATTTCCAGGGCCTCAAGGTCGTGATCGATTGCGCGCACGGCGCGGCGTACAAGGTGTCTCCGAAAGTATTTCGTGAACTCGGGGCGACGGTGTGGGTCATCGGCGACGAGCCGGATGGCACCAACATCAACGACGGATGCGGCGCGATGCACCCGCAGCGATTGCAAGATGCGGTGCGGACGCACAAGGCCGATCT
>JAIBHQ010000032.1 GCA_020028595.1 Nitrospirota bacterium | reverse complement strand
CCAGGCTGCTGCACTGGTTGATGGCGTTGATGATACTCACCATGATCGCTGTCGGCGCCTACATGACCGACCTCGATAAAGAGGACCCCCTCCGCCTGCAGCTCTATACACTGCACAAGGAGATTGGCGTCACCGTACTGACGCTGGCGGTGATCCGGATTCTCTGGATTCTGATGTCGCGTGCTCCCCGCTTGCCCGGCGTGTTGCAGCGCTGGGAGGTCATTCTCTCCAAGGCGGCAACCGGCCTGCTTTACCTCCTGATGCTGGCGACGCCGATCGCCGGGTATCTGATGAGCAACGCCGCCGGCAAGCCCATCGGTTTCTTCGGCCTTTTTGAGATGCCCGTGCTGATCGGCGAGAACCACGACACGCACGAGTTCCTGGAGGAATTGCACGGGTTTCTTGCCTTCTCGATCCTGGCGCTGGTCGGCCTGCATGTCGCGGGGGTGATCAAGCATCGCCTGATCGACAAAGACCCCGAGGCGGATGTCCTGAAGCGCATGCTGTGACCCCGTGATCCCTGCCCAGGCCGCCGCGGCGACAAGACCGGGTACCGGCGCTTCCCGCAAGGCGCGGGAATTCTCTGGATTGGCGGGAGTTTCATTTGAACGGCCGGGGAATCTGGTTTACCCTTGCGCGCTCCCGTTCCCCGGGGACGGGGCCGGCGGGTGCGATTCGGATCCGAGGCGCATCACGGGGCCTGTTCCGACGGGGGGCCGCAGGCCCGAATCATCCCGAGTGGTGTTCGCAAGCACCGTTGCCGATTTGTCAATTCCGGAGAGGTGTCCGAGTGGTTGAAGGAGCACGCCTGGAAAGTGTGTATACGGTAATCCCGTATCGAGGGTTCGAATCCCTCCCTCTCCGCCATCCATAGAAAAAGGGGCCTTGTGCCCCTTTTTCTCAGGTGACTACCCCGCATTCTGTTCGCCGATATTGATCCTCCTCCCGGATTTTCCGGTACAGGGGAGATCCCGCTAACTCCAGGGGTTCGTTCTTGTCCCGTGGCTCCCCGGTGGACTCTTGATCCTGATTCAAATCCGGTTTCGATCTGGTCACTGCCGTGCTTTCGGGAAATAACGGGCCTCAGTTTTCTTTCACCGCCTCCAAGACCGCGGCGGCCTGCGCAAGAAGCCTCTCGCCTTGTGTGAGTATCAGATTTGCCTGAGCCTTATCCCCTTCGGTTTCGTTCTCCCGCAGGCGGGCAACCAGGGACAGGGTTTCGGCGGGCAACAGCTCCGTTTTGACCAGTAGAGAATCGATCATCCCCAGGGTTGGCGGTGTCCCGGCGTCGTGACCCCGCCAGTGGATCAAGGCCTGTAGCGCCGTCTCTACCGCCTCATGCATCGGGACGAGCGCCTCCGTTGAAAAGCCGCCTTCGGTGAGCACGTTCGCCATCCGTCGTTTGTGTTCACTCCGGGCCAGGCGGTCACGTGCTTCGGCGAGCCGTATCGATTGTCCGACATCTGTTGGCCTTTCCCCGGCCGGGGCGCGGTACACGGTCCTGGCTGTGTCCCGGCTGGCGTTCAGGACGCCAGCCTCGATCAGCTCCTGGATGGTCGCGAAGGTCTCCCGATCCAGCAATTTCACTTGCGGCATCCGGTCGGGGAACCGTTCCTGAACTTGCCGGACAAGTGCATGTTGCAGTGCCTCATCCGGCCGTGCTGCCACCACCAGCAGCGTCTGCCGTTCGTCCTCGCCATGCAGTTCCATCAGGTCCAGTCGATTGCTCCACTGGGCGAGCATGTCGTCGCGCAGGCGGTCAAGCGGATTGGTGGGCGGTGTCTTCTGCGCACATGGTTCGCCGGCTATGAGGGCGTCGATCCGCTCCAGAAAGGCGGCGCGGCCGGAAGGCAGGCTCATTTCGTTTTTGCCCTTGCCGTCCACCACACCCTCGGCCAGGGAACGTTTCTGCTCCAGCAGGGAGAGCATGCGGTGTTCGATGGAGTGTTCGGATACCAGGTTGATCACCTGCACCGGACGCTTCTGGTGCTTGCGCCAGGCACGGGCGATACGCTGCTCCAGTTTGGCCGGATTCCAGGGCATATCGAGGTTGATCACCACGTCCGCCACCTGCAGGTTGAGCCCCACGGAGCCCGAGTCGGTGGAGAGGAACAGCCGGCATTCAGGATCGTTCTTGAAGCGACGGATTTCCTCACGGCGTTTCGGCTGCGGAACCCTGCCGGTATGCCAGGCGTAGCTTAAGCCCCGCTCCACGGCCTGTTCCCGGACCAGTTCCAGCATGCGTTCCCATTCGGAAAAGATGATGATCTTGTGGTCGCCATCCTCCAGGATCTCCTGGAGGATCTTGTCGAGTTCCTTCACCTTGGGAGCGATCCGGCAATCCTGGTCGAGAATATAAGGCGTGTCACAGAGCATGCGCATGCAGGCCAGGTATCGCTGGAGCCTTTCCATCTCCTCTTTTCGCAATGGGCGCTTCCTGGCGATCGCGGCAAGGCGTGCTACCATCGATTCGTATTCTTCGTAGCGCAGTATCTGCTCTTTGTGCATGGCGATGAAATAGGTATTCACCGTTCGCCCCGGCAGTTGTCCCTCGACCTCCTCCTTGCGCCGGCGCAACATGACGGGCCGCAGTTTCCCATGCAGGCGATCGAGGTTCCTGTAGCCGATGGCGCGACCCTTCTCGTCCAGTTGGTAGTAGTCGCGGTTGAAGCGGAACAGCGGGCCGAAGAGTTGGGGATCGAGGAACTGCGCGATGGAGTAGATCTCGTCGATGCGGTTCTCCACCGGCGTGCCGGTGAGCACGAAGGCGTAGGGGCTTTTCAGCCGCTTGACCGAGATGGCGGTCCCGGTCTGCCAGTTCTTGATGCGCTGGGCCTCGTCGAGGATGATGACATCGGGAGCCAGAGTGGCGTTGATTTCCGCCACATCCGGTCGGATCTGTTCGTAGTTGGCGAGAGAGAAGAAGGCGGGCGCGTCATACTGGCGCAGGCGCCCGGCGCGTGGCCCCTGGATGATGCGCGAGGGCAGGTCGGTGAATTTGGCGATCTGCTCCTCCCATTCCCCCTTGAGCGAAGCCGGAGAGATGATCAGCACGCGCCGGATGCCCATGGTGCGGCGCAGCAGTTCGCAGGCGGCGATTGCCTGCACCGTCTTGCCCAGACCCATCTCATCCGCCAGCAGGGCGCGACCGGTGAAGGCGAGGTGCAGCATGCCCTCCTGCTGGTAGGGGTAGAGGGGGTGCTTAAGCAGGTCGAGACTTGCCTTGCCCGCCGCCACTTCGGCCTCGAAGTGCTGGCGGCCGCGAAGCTGCTGTGCGCGCCTGTCCAGGGTCTCGATCCAGGTATTCAGCTCGTTTGAAACCCGGATCCTGCGCCTGACAGCCGCGTGAGTCACGGTAATCGCCCGTTGCATGGCAGGCAGGGCGTCGAGGGGGTTGCCCGCCAGGATGTTATCGTCGGAAAAGAAGGGGGCGAGAAGATCCCGGGTCCTGGAACGCTGTTGGCTGCCCCGCGGCCAGACTATGCGAATCTGATGATCGCGTCGGTCCAGAAAGATTTCAACGTAGGGGCTGCCATTGTCCGCCGCCTCGTGGAAGGCGCGCTTGCGCCGATACGGCAGCCGGTGCAGCGTCGCCTCGATATGCTTGCAGGTGCCCAGGCCGTTGATGCGGTGGTCGGGGCAGTCGCAGTTGTTGACGGGTTCCGCCAGCGAGCGAATCTCTACACGATAGGTTTGTCCGTCGCCGGAATGGATACGGTAGTCGCCGAAAAAATCATCGTCCGGCGTTTGAGATTCAATCTGGAAGGATTCATTGACGCCACGCAAACGGCGGCGTTCCATCTCGTCGGCGTCACTGGTGAGCCAGCCGGGCGACTGGACTTGTCTAGGAGAATTCTGTTTGCGTTTCGTTGTCTTTGGCATGGCGTGTACAGTATTGAGGGATTAGTTGATAGGGATGCGATTCTACTAAAAATCGACAACAACGGTTTGTGATAACGAATCTGGTTGTATTGTCGCTACGCAACGCCTGGTAGGTTATGCAAAACGCTAACCCACCCACCTGCCTGCTTCAGTAAGTGCCATTCGGGCCTTGCGCCACTTTTCCCCCTGGATTGTTGCCGCTGGAATCGAATCCGAGATCATCAATTTGCGGGTTCGATCCGAACTTGCAATGCGGGTGAGAGTGTGGTCGTAGACCAGCGTCCGGTGGTATTTCGGGCGCCGAATAGCGTCATGCCCGACACCGATATCGCGTTCTGCCGGAAATCGGGGAGGGTGTGCTACAGCGCGAGTCGCAGAATTCCAGGAAAATTAACGGCATCAGCCCGATGGGTGCGAGACGTCGCGCTATGTGAAGCGGGGACTTGAAACCGCCGCGAATGGCCTCATATCAGGCATTGACAGATATTCATCGGCCAATAAGGAGGTGCTGATATGTTTGCTGAGCTGACAAATTTCGGAGGCGGCCTGTTTGATGAGTTCAGACGCCTGCAGGATGAGATGGAGGGACTCTACGGGCGCTGGCCCCTGCCGGCCGGGATTCGCTCCGTGGCTCGCGGGACCTATCCGCCGATCAACATCGGCGCAACGACCGAACAAGTGGACGTCTACCTGTTCACGGCCGGACTGGATCCCAAGACGCTCGATATTTCCCTGCAGCAGAACCTGCTGACGGTCTCCGGCGAACGCCATGCGCCGGTCAAGGAGGAGGCGAACTACTACCGCAAGGAACGCTTCGACGGCCCCTTCCGCCGGCTGATCACCCTGCCGGACGATGTCGATCCGGACCGGGTGGAGGCGCACTACCGTGACGGGGTGCTGGAGATTCACATCAAGCGGCGCGAGGCGACGCGGCCGCGCCAGATCGAGGTGAAGTGACCGGCGGCCCTGGCCGCGTGGATGGCGGTTCCGGAATCGGAGCCGCCGGATTCCCGCTTTCGCGGGAATGACAGGCTTAATCAGAGTTTTTTAAGGAGATAGCACCATGGCAGAGACGAATTCCGAGAGAAAGAACGTGAAGCAATCCGGATCCCCCGGGGTGCAGCAACGCGAGCGCGAGCCCGACGTGGTGCTGCGCCCGCCAGTCGATATCTATGAAGATGCCGACGGCATCACCCTGATGGCGGACATGCCGGGGGTGTCCCGGGACCGGCTCACGATCGAGGTCGACAAGGACATGCTGCTCGTCGAGGGCGATGCCCGGGTCGATATGCCCGAGGGCATGGAGGCGCTGTATGCGGATGTGCGTTCGACCCGTTACCGGCGCAGCTTCACCCTGAGCGGCGAACTGGAAGCCGGCCAGATCGACGCAAGCCTCAAGGACGGGGTGCTCAGCGTGCGCATACCCAAACGCGCCAAAGTGCGGCCGCGCAAGATCGAGGTGCGCGGGGAGTAATCTTTTCAGCGCCGCCCGGAAGCGGTCCGAAGAAATCCACGGGGACGAGTACGGGCCGACTCATTCGTATCTCGCACCCCCCGGTGCCGCGGGGGATGCGGCTACCGGCCACCGGCTTTTTCGACGGCCTGTTTCCGCGCGGCCGCGCGCGCCTCATGCTCCTCGATGACCCGCCGGTAGGCCACGTAGTACTTGAAGATGTTGCCGACGTACTGCGTCGTCTCTCGGCCGATATGGCGGGCGACGACGATCTCGACGTTCTGGAACCAGCGGTTCGGGTCGAGCCCCTGCGCCGCCGCCTTGCGGCGCAGGCGATCGATGCGGTTGGGGCCGCCGTTGTAGGAGGCAAAGGCGAACAGCAGCCGGTCGACGGCGGAGATCTGCGGGTCGTTGAAATACTCGTCGATCATGAAACGCAGGTATTTGACGCCGGCGTGGATGTTGTTCTCGATGTCGTAGATATCCGGGATCAGGATTGGCGCCGCGGCCGCCGTCTTCGGCATGACCTGCATCACGCCAATGGCACCGACGGGGCTACGGACGCTTTGGTCGATGCCGGATTCCTGGTAGGCCTGCGCCGCGATCATCAGCCAGTCGAAGTCATACTGGCCGGCGTACTGCTGGAAGATCGCGATTGTGTCGCGGAACTTTTTTAGCTCGGCATCGTTCACCGAGTTTTTTACATACTTGGCATCCTTGAAGTAGCGCTGCAGCAGGATATTCCCGAAGGTGGTGCCGATCTTGTGACCCTTGACGAAGGCGTCGATCTCCGACTTGAGCTCCGGACTGTCCTTGCGGAAGGCCCAGGCGATCTCTCCGCCGCTGCGCACCGCGATATCCTCGTGAACGACGATGTCGGGGAACACCTGCTTCCAGAACCGCGCCTTGTGCCCGTCGACGACGATGATGGGATAGAGGCCGGAATTGACCATCTCGATCAGATCCTCGTCCTCCAGGTTCTCGTCGGCCAGGCTCAGCCTGATCGCCGGCTTGCCTTCCCGCCGGAATTTCTCATTGAGCGCGATGAGGCTCTCGTAATAGCTCGAGGAGCGGCGGACGATGATTTCCTTGTCGGCGAGATCATCCAGCGTGGCGACGGCCGGCGAGGCGGGTCCGGTGATCACGATCTCCTTTACGCCGGTGTAGAGGGGATCGGAGAAATCGATTTTCTCCCGCCGCTCGGGCGTGATCGTCAGATTGCCCGCCGCGATATCGCCCAGCCCCCCGAGCAGGCCCGGGAGGAGACGGTCGCGGCTCACCGGGATGAACACGACATGGATTCTCAGCGCCTTCGTCTTGAGGCGCCTGTTGAGGTCGTCCTCGAATTTCTTCAGGACCTCGTAGGTAATGCCGCGTTGCTGGCCGCGGTCGACGAAGTAAAAGGTCTTGCTGAACGGCACGAGGACACGGATCATGCGCCGCTCAGTCATTCCGTCGAGGTCGCCGGTCCACGGCTGCATGGCCGATTCGATCAGGGTAGCAGCCTCATCCACCTCCGCTGAGGTCGCCTCCACGGCAGTCACTTTCTTCGTTGGGGTTACCTCCTCCGCAGGGACCTGCGCCACGTGGGTGTCCTGAGCGTCCCGCTCCCGGCCGATAAACAGCACCGCGGCGAGGACGCATGCCAACAGCGCCGCCACGGCGATGAATCGAGTAACTCCTGCGTTCCGCCCCATACCGACCTCCATCCCCTTGCGTTATCCCACCCCGCGCCGTCCACCGTCGTCCGGCGCGGCGGGCACGGGACCCTGATTGGAATGGCGCTTGCTTAAGCAGGAATGTAGGGTGGGTTAGCGTTTTTTGCGTAACCCACCAGGCGTTGCGCAGCAACACAACACCTCTTTTGATGAGTGCCTGTCGGCACAGCCGGTGGGTTACGGCACCAACGGCGTGCCTAACCCATATATGGTCTCCTCCCGTTTTGCAAGACAGCGTGCGCACGTTGACAGGGACAGGATTGCTTCCATATATCCGGCCTGTTGATGAGGAGCTTGCGTGCTCCTCTGGCCTTGATGAGATCTGCGCGTATCGTCCTAATCATCCTAGCGGCTTGCAACAGCCTTTGGGTTTAACAGGTTTTCAATACGCTGGTCTTACC